>CAZBNQ010000243.1:0-5240 GCA_964493035.1 uncultured Hyphomicrobiales bacterium
CACAAAGTTTCACAAAGTCAAGAAGTTAATCCGGGAAAATGAACATCTCTATTGTTTGCTTTATCTGCTTAGTTCTATTTCTAAATATTTATTTTTATTTTTTTGAAAAAATAATTTGCAAATATAAAATAACGGTGTTAAGTTTGTATTGAATAAAATAACAGTGTTAATTTAACAGGTGAAATATGACAAGACCATCAAATCCTGAAATGGCTGAAAAAATAAGAACTGAAGCAGCTAATCTAATATTTGAAAAAGGATTAACTTCTGTAAGTGCACGTACAATTGCAAAAAACTTGGGGATAACCGCTACTACAATCTATTATTATTATAAAGATATGAATGAAATTTATAAAGCAATAAAGATAGATGGATTTATTAGTCTTGATGCTTTCATTCAAGAAAATCAAAATTTAAATGATAGTGCTTCAAATCAATTAGCTTCTATAATGGAATCGTTTATAAAATGGTGTAAACTAAATTCTAACCTTGCTGAACTGATGTTCGAAAAACTACCTGCCCAATTTGATTTAACAGATGAAGAATTAGAAATTTATTATTTAAGCTATTCTCGTGTTGTTAAAGTTCTTGAATATGGCAAGATGATCGGTGAATTCATGTTTGAAGATGCAGATGAAGCTGCTTCAATTGGGTTTGCTATGATATATGGTATTATTGTCTTGGATTTGAACAAAAGATTTCATGAAAAATTTTGGAATGATACTTCTATACTTGTTAAAAGATCAAAAGAATTATTATTGAATTATCTAAAGGTTAATTAATGAAAAAGATATTTCTTATCGCAATAGCATTTCTCCTTTCACCTTCACTTTATTCTGCAGATTTTAAGTTTGGAGTAGGTACTGAACTTGATGCTCTCCCTTTTATATCGGGTGGTTATTATTCTTCGATTTGGATTGGTATTGAAAATTTTAGGATTAGACCGGTTATAACTGAGACTGAAATACCTAGTTTTGCTGTTGCTAAAGGATTCGAAAACCATGAATTGAATGTAAAAGCTATAATCTTTGATTATTGTTTTGGCGATAATTTTGATGAGTGGTGGATCGGTGTGGGTTATGAAAATTGGGATAATAATATTAGATCAAAAAAATCTTCTGTTACCAAACAATTTTCTAATAATATTTTAACAATTGGTGCTGGTTATATTTATAAATTTTGGGGTAATCTTTATGTTAATCCTTGGGTTGCTCTTCATTATTTAACTAATAATCGGGAAGTAAAAATCGCAGATGAAGTACTTAAAAATTCTGTATTGACTCCCGAAATTTCATTGAAAATTGGTTACAATTTCGAGTTTTAACATGAATAGACGAGAATTCAACAAAATTGCAGGATTATCATGTGTGATCTTTGCATCTGCCGGATTGAACTCATGTTCAAGCTACAACAAAATAAGTT
The DNA here is from genome assembly GCA_964493035.1 of uncultured Hyphomicrobiales bacterium. Taxonomy (GTDB): domain Bacteria; phylum Bacteroidota; class Ignavibacteria; order Kapaibacteriales; family UBA2268; genus JAUQWR01. The sequence continues at coordinate 1,423 of CAZBNQ010000243.1, forward strand.
CCAAAAATGTTTATCCTCAAGGATTTAATATGAAATATGAAAAATTGATTTTAGATACAATTGCAGCTCCTTCAGGGCATAACACTCAGCCATGGAAGTTTAAAGTTACTGACAAAGTGATTGAAATTCATCCAGACTACTCTAAATCTCTTCCAATTGCAGACAAAAATAATCGAGAACTTTTTATAAGTCTTGGTGCAGCTCTTGCTAATCTGCAAATATCTGCGGCTTATCATAATTATGGCTCAACAATCGATTTCAACAATGAAAATGAATTCATTCATGTTGAATTAAATGAAAATAAGCAAGATATTAATCAATTAGATTTATATCAAAGCATCAAAACTAGGCACAGCAATCGTCGAATTTATGATGGAAAAAAAATTGATTCTGCAATTTTAGATACATTATCAACCATAGTCAGTAATGAAGTTGGAATCAGGATAATAGAATCACCTAATGAAATACAAAGACTTATTGAATTAACAGGTGAAGCAAATTTAAAAATGCTGGAAAATGATGAATACTTTGCTGAATTAAAATCTTGGATTAGATTTAATGATTCTGACATTGAAGAAAATCTCGATGGCTTAGCTTACAATGCAACATTAAATCCATCTGTACCAACTTGGTTAGGCAAGATTTTCATGAATATTTTTGCAAATGCAAAAAAACAATCAGCTAAGGATGCTGAGCTAATTAAATCTTCGTCTACTATTATTTGTTTATACAGTAAAAATGATGATAGAAAATCATGGATCGAAACAGGAAGACAATTCGAACGAATTGCGTTATTTCTTGATTCAAAAAACATTAGAAATGCCCATGTCAATCAATGTTGTCAAGTAGAAGACATCAGAAAGAAATTTTCTTCATCTATGCTAATAAATGCATATCCTCAATTAATACTAAGATTGGGCTATGCAGAACCCACTACCAAATCGCCTCGCAGGGCAGCAAATTTTATTTAATCTACTGCCCATTAATAGTTCTATCAGAAACGGCAGTATATTTGAATTTCTTAAATATACTGTCGTCTTCGTTTGTTTTGCCTCTTTTTTGGAGATTTAGCATATCAATTCTATCAGCTCCTAGTAGCATTTCAGCTAAACTATCGCTATCTGATTGATTTTCTGCAATATACTCAGTATTATACTCTGGATATTCGTAAGTATGTTTGGTAATAACAATAGTTTTTATTTCTCTTAGAGTATCGACTATTGTTTTGGTTATAGTTGTTTGTTTTGCCGGTAATTGTATATATTTGATTTTTTCAGTTCCTAAAAAAGCAAATCCAATAATAAATGCCAGAATAACTGCTGCAACAGATTGATAAGCAGGAATCTTGAACTTAAAAATATTAGATCTATGTTTTTTATTTAGTTCTTTGAGCAATTTTTGATCAATTATGAACTCAGTTTGTTCAAAATCATGTTCAAAAAAATCTTCCATACTTATTTTTGATTGTCTCAATGTATTATATTTTTGCTCATTTATTCCTGAGTCTTCTAAAAGTCGAATTTCATCATTTGTAAGTTCAGCAAATGATTTTTTTTCGATCATATCATATATTTTATTTTCATTTTCCATTTTAATTATCCATAAAATTGATTTGAGATTTTACTTTAACTGAGATTTTATTTAATGCATTAAACAATCTTGATTTGACTGTACCCAAAGGAATATCAGAAATTTCAGCTATTTCATTGAGCGATAATTGTTCTTGAAATCTAAGAATTAGTATTGATTTATGTGTTGCAGGAAGTAAGTTAATTTGTTCATTTATCAAAGTCATCAATTCTTCCCTATCGAATTTTTTATCAAAATTGTCATCATCTTGAAATTCATCAAAATCAATTTCTTCATCAATCATTTTTATCTTATCGTTCTTTTTGTATTCATCAATACATTTATAGTAGCAAATAGAGTATATCCAAGTCGAAAACTTTCTGTTTACATCGAATAGAGTTGGTTTATTAATTAACTTCAAGAATACGTCATGAGTAAAATCCTGAGCCCTATGAATATCATTATTAAGCATTTTTCTGAAATAGTAGTTTATTTTTTTATTATACCTTCTATATAATTCCTCGAAGGCAGGATTTTTACCCTGCCTGAACTCGAGAATGAGCGACTCATCAGTAAAGCTCGTATAATCAGTTTTTATCTTAAATATATTCATATTACTTTTCGATAACGATTGATTTGCTTACTACTTGTTTATCTATAAATATCTTTAGGAAATAGGCACCCGAAGGAACAGAACTTACATCAACAAATTGATTCGATTTTATATTTTTAAAATTGATTATCTCCTTACCATCTAAGTCCAAGATTGAAATTTCAATCGGATTTTCAGAATTAAAATCCAACTTAAATTGATTTCTTGCCGGATTGGGTGAAATAGAAATCTGTATATCCTTAGGAGCTGTCAACTCTTTAGTTTTGCTTGTTTCGCTGCTAATTATCTGGTTTTCGTTATTATACTGGGATGCTAATGAACTGAGTCTGCTTATTAATTCCTCAAATTTTGAGGCTTTCTCTTTTTCTCCTGATTCAGAATAATGCTCTTGAAGTACATAAGCTGGTGCAGCATAAGTCATATTTAAATTTTTAGCTACATTGTTTGAAAAAGGATACTTTTCTGAGTAAAAATCAAAATTGAGATAATCAAGTCTGAATTTTGACCAATTCTTCTTGAGAGCAGCAATATTATCGAATGATTTTGAAGAGTACTTATAAGCTAATCCAGTAAGGTACAATTTATCTTGAATTTTACTTGTAATATCAGGATGAAGAGTTAGGCAAAAGTAAATTGGCCTATTAGTATTCTTTTCAGTTAATTCTTTGAAGAATCGACTCATTATCATTTCCCAATTTTTATCATCAGTATTTTTGGGCTCCGGTTTTGGAATATCAGGCAAGCCAACTTTCTCAAAAATACCTTTTCTATATGAGTCGATCAAGATCAATGAAGTATTAAGCACAGTAACATCTTTTCTAATACCAAGCACTGATTGAACCATCCATAAAGGATATGTATCGTTATCTCCGCCAGTAAATACTATAGCATTATTATCTAATGACATGAGAAGATTATAAGCATAATTGAGTAGATCTGGAGCAATTTCTCTTGTATTATACCATTCTTTTATGAAGAAATCTCGCATTTCCGGTTTGAAGTTTACTTCGTAATAAACTATAAAATCAGGAGATAATTCGCTGTAATCCTGTTTGATTGAATAAGCTTTAAACAAATAATTTGAAAGCTGAAAGTTGTTGCCTCCATTCCAATACATACAATAATTATATGTAAAAGAATCCGGAATATATTTTTTCATCGAATCAAGCAGATCAGCCATAATTTTTGATTTTTCAGAGTAATCAGTATTTTTGGTATCAAACATATTTCTGTATCTATTCGCTTTGAAATAATTGAACCAAGCATATTCGTTGTAAGGATTAGCTTTAATTTCGTTTTTCCATTCTTTCGATTGATTTTCGTACCAAGAAACGTCTTTGCAGTCCTTAGTAATTCTCAAAACCTCTTTAGGCTGAGCAAAAGATGTGTATGTCATTGTAAATAATGCCAATGCAAGTATTGATGATTTGAGTAATTTCATTTTGTACTCCAATATTTGATTAAAATATATTTTCTTTATAGGTACCTACATATACATATACTTAATTTCATCTAAAAGGTTCATTTTAATTAATTTTTTGTTATCTAAAAAAATATTATGTTAAAAAATTGTAAAGATGTAAAATGCTTTACCGATAATTAATAATATAGCGTTATGTAAATATATACTAGGCAG
>CAZBNQ010000244.1:0-932 GCA_964493035.1 uncultured Hyphomicrobiales bacterium
TGAAATTACAAAGTTGCTAGCTAAATTTTCGCAGAATTTTTTCAAATTTTCGAGACCTTTGGTTAAATCTCTGCCAATCATTTCGTCCATAGCCAATCCCATATATCTTCCAATAGGATATGGGAGATCCATTTCGTTGGACCAACTAACTTTAGTTTTATTTCCTTGAGCTTCAAATCTAACAATATCTTTAGATTTCGCTTCCCAAGGTTTCAAGAAAACCATGTCGGATTCAATTTGTTTGTTTTTCTGAATACTAATTCTCTGAAGATAACCAGTTCCTATAGTATCTCCATCCCAAGAGAATTTCGAGCCATTACCCTTAGAATTGGAGGAAACTTCTGTTTTTATTTGTTTTTCGTATGTAATCCAAGGATTCCATTGAGCAAAATTATTAAGGTCCTCGGCATTGTTAAATACTTCTTCCAATGGCATATCAATTAATATTTCGCGATTGACAATTGATTTGGATGGAAGAAATATGGCAATCAAAAGAAATGATACCATAATAACGCCAAAAATAAGGAGTAAAACTCTAAGTATTTTCATAAACTATCCAATTATTTTGTTTATTTAATTTATCGAAATTTAGTAATAATAAAAATCAATTGAAAGAAAAATATAAGTAAAAGTAAATTAAAATGTTTTTTTTGATTAAATTTATTCTTTTTCAAATTACATGATTGTTATATGTTTATAGAAAATAATAAATCACTAAAAAAATTAAATACTTTCGGTATAGATGCAAAAGCCAGATACTTTGCCGGCATAAATAAAGTAGAAGATATGCTTGAGCTTATGCAAACTTCACAATATCAAGATAGCAAAAGATTTATTCTTGGTGGTGGCTCAAATATACTATTCTATTCTGATTTCGATGGTTTGATTATAAGCTCTAATATAAAAGGAATTAATTTAAAATCCATTGATTC
>CAZBNQ010000244.1:961-5234 GCA_964493035.1 uncultured Hyphomicrobiales bacterium
AGCTTTAGTCGAAGTAGGTAGTGGCGAGATATGGGATGATTTTGTAAGATTATCAATCAAAAATAAGTATTATGGATTTGAAAATTTGGCTTTGATTCCCGGCAAAGTTGGTGCTGCTCCTGTTCAAAATATTGGTGCCTATGCTTGCGAACAAAAAGATTATTTCTCTCATCTTAGCGGTATTAAATTATCCACTGGCGAAAAACTTGAATTAGGATATAATGATTGCCAGTTTGCTTATAGAGATTCAATTTTCAAACATGAATTGAAAGATGATTTTTTTGTTAGCTCTGTTGTCTATAATTTGGATAAAAAATGGACTCCCAACCTTAAATATAAAGAATTGGATATAGAATTGAAAAAATTTGGCTTTGAGTTTATTAACCAAGATGCTGAATATGTTTATAACACAGTATGCAGAGTGAGAAAAGCTAAGCTTCCCGATTATAATGAATTAGGTAATGCAGGCAGTTTTTTCAAAAATCCTATCGTTGCGAATCAGCTTAGGGATGTTTTACTTTCAAAATATCCTGAAATGCCAAATTTTGGTATTGACGAAAATAATTCAAAAATTCCTGCAGCATGGCTTATTCAACAAGCCGGTTGGAAAGGAAAATCTTATGGTAATTGTGGTGTTTTCGAAAAGCATGCGCTAATACTAGTGAATTATGGGATTGCAAAAGGTAGCGAAATTAAAAATTTAGCTGCTGAAATAATTGCTTCTGTCGAAAGTCAATTTGGAATTATTCTAGAACCTGAAGTGATTTTTATTGGAGAATAAATGAAAATATATACAAAAACAGGCGATGACGGCACAACAGGCCTTTTTAGCGGAAAGCGAGTTTTGAAATGCGATAATAGGGTAGAGCTTTATGGCACCGTCGATGAGTTGAATTCGATTATTGGAATCAGCACTACTATGGAAATGCCAAATGATATGCTCGGAACTTTCGAAAATATTAGGCATTTGCTTTTTAATCTTGGTTCCGATTTTGCTACTCCATTAGAGCCAAAATCGCGTTTTGAACCCAAAAGAATCAATAGTGATGACGTTAAGTATTTGGAAGATCTTATAGATGATTATGATGCTAAATTACCGCCTTTAAGAAATTTTATTCTTCCGGGTGGAACTCAATGTGCTGCTTTTCTTCACCAAGCTCGCACAGTGTGCCGTAGAGCAGAACGACTTGCTGTAGCTCTATCAAAAGAAGAATTATTATCCCAAGATTCATTGATTTTCTTAAATAGACTATCTGACTTTTTATTCATTGCTTCTCGCATGGCCAATTTCTTGGCTGGTGTTGAAGATATTACTTGGAAGGTATAACAAATATGGAGTTTAATATGAATAGACCTGACTGGGATCAATTGTATATCACAATGTGCTACCTTGTAGGTATGAGAAGTAAAGACCAACACACTCATGTAGGTTCGGTTATTGTTGATTCTGATAATGTACTTGTTTCTACAGGTTATAATTCACTCCCTCGTGGAATTGATATAGATAGAGATGCTAAAAGACTATCACGTGATGATGGAGAAAAATACTATTGGGTGGAACACGCTGAAAGAAATGCAATTTATAATGCTGCTCGCAGAGGTACTGTGCTTAAAGGATGCAAGCTTTATGTGCCTTGGACTCCTTGCACTGATTGCGCTAGAGCTATTATTCAGACTGGTATTTCTGAAGTTATTATTCATCAAAATGGCCAAGATTTTTATGATGAAACTACTAATTCCAAATGGGTAGAATCTTATAAAAAAGTAGCCAATATGTTCCTCGAAGCCGGAGTTAAAGTTCGTTATATTACCTGCGATATTGTTATTCCAGAAATTTATATGAATGGAAGAATTAATAATGCTGCTGTGATTTCAAATGCTAATAATGAAACTGAATAATGGCTTGATATTTGATTGAGTCTATATTTAAATTTTTATTGAAATATAATGGAAATATCATCTGCTATAGAAAAGTTTTTGATTTATATTAAATCGGAAAAATCTTATTCCGAACATACATTATTAACTTATAGCAAAGCATTGGAACAATTTAATGACTATATTAAAAAGGAAATAGATTCTGAAATACTTCTCGAAGAGCTTGTTTTAGATGATATTAGACCATTTTTAGGATTTTTGCACGACGATGGAATGAAAAAAAATTCTTTACGACTGAAAATTTCAGTCGTAAAGTCTTTTTTTAAATATTGCTACAAACGGAAATATATTAATTTTAATCCTGCTGCTTTGATTAGTGCCCCTAAAACTGATAAAAAACTACCAAGTTTCTTTTTAGAAAATGAAGTAACTGAATTAATAGATACTTTCGAATCAGATGATGTGATCCAATTAAGAGATAAAGCCTTGATCGAACTGCTGTATAGTTCCGGACTTAGAATTAGTGAGGCTTTAAATATCAATATTAATGATTTGAATTTCAATTCAGCTAGCCTTAAAGTGCTTGGTAAAGGTAATAAAGAGAGAGTTGTGCCTATTGGTTCAAAAGCAATCGAAGCAATTAAAAACTATTTGAAATATAGAGACCAATTAGTAAATACTCAATCCGGGCAAGCATTGTTTTTAGCAAAAAATGGCAAACGTTTGTATCAATCATCTATATACCGAAAAATAAATTCTAAAATGAAAGGTATATCAGAATCTCCCAAAAAGAGTCCACATGTGTTTAGGCACTCGTTTGCAACTCATCTGTTAGATCATGGAGCTGATATTAAATCAGTGAGTGAAATGTTGGGGCATGCTCGGTTGTCTACTACTCAAATATATACACACGTTTCTATCGAAAAGCTAAAAGAAGCATATAAAAAAGCTCATCCAAAAGCTTAATGTATAATTAGAAAAAATATGTTATTTTTGAATGAATTATATTAACAATTAATTGAAAAAAATATGGATAAACTAAAAGTAGTTGTTGTTGGCACAGGTCATCTTGGATCAATTCACACAAAATTATGGAAAGAAAATGCAGTTGCAAAATTAGTTGGTATTTTCGATACAGATAAGCAAAAATCAGAAAAACTCGCAAACGAATACTCAATAAGTTCATTCAATAGCTTAGATGATGCTATAAATGCAGCTGATGCAATTACAATTGCATCGCCCACAATATATCATTTCGAAATAGCAAAGAAGTGCATAGAAGCTGGAAAACATTGTTTTATTGAGAAACCAATTACTTCCAAATATGAAGATGCTTTGGAATTGATGAAACTTGCTGAAGACAAGAAAGTATTAATCCAAGTGGGACATGTCGAGAGATTCAATCCCGCAATTTCAGCACTCAAAGGATATCAACTAAATCCTGTATTTATTGAAGCTCATAGACTTAGTCAATTCAGACCAAGAGCAATAGATGTATCTGTTATTCATGATTTAATGATTCATGATATTGATATTATGCTTTGGTTAGTAAAGTCTAAAGTAGCAAAAGTTGAAGCTAATGGTGTAGCTGTATTGACTGAAACAACTGATATCGCTAATGCTCGAATTACTTTCGAAAATGGTGCTGTTGCCAATCTTACTGCTTCTAGAATTTCTGCTAATCCAATGAGAAAAATGAGATTTTTCCAAAAGAATGCTTATATTTCAATTGACTTTGGCAATCAAGATGTTGAAGTTTATACCATTAAAGATGCTGATGAAAAATTAAATGATGGTGCAATTCCTGCTACTATGCTTGGTGTGATTGAAGCCGGACTTAAAAATAAAAATATTTATTTCGAAAAGCCAAATGCACCAAAATTGAATGCCATTGCCGAAGAGCAACAAGCCTTCGTAAATGCAATTCTCAACAATGAACCGATTGCTGTAAGTGCAAAAGATGCTGCTGAAGCTTTAAGGATTGCTGAAATTATTGCTTCGCAAGTTAATAATTAATTGAAATTCTTATTTTGTTGTTTTCTCAAAATAGAAAAACTACTCAAATGTAATGTTGAATGTTTTGTAGAGACAGGTCTTAGACCTGTCTCTACAGAAAAACAAAAAAGAAGATTTAAGAAAGCAATACTTTTTAATGTATATATTAACTGATTCATAAGTTAATTTTCTCGATTCAATGATTTTTAATCATATACTTTTCAAATTTCATCGTATATTTTCAAAAAACAACGAATTATATAATGGAGTTTTTATGAAAAGATTCTTATACATTTTTATCTTATTTATTCCTTCAATTTTATTTGCCGATAATATCGAACAAAATCTTTCACTTTATTTGCCATTTTGCGGTAATGCAAACGATATGAGCGGTAATGCT
>CAZBNQ010000245.1:0-5195 GCA_964493035.1 uncultured Hyphomicrobiales bacterium
CGGAAAAGAGGAATACGATAGAATTGAGCTGATCTATAATCAATTCAAAAATGCAATCAATCAATTAAATTCTTTAAAATCAAATAGAAGAAATATTTTAACTAAGATTGAATTATATAAACTACATATCGAAGAAATCGAATTGATAAAACCTGAGATTGGAGAAGTTGAAAAAATTCAAAATGAGCTTAAAATTTTAGAAAATGCTGAAGAATTGATGGAATTAACTAGTTCATTATCAGGCAAATTAATCGATTCAGATTTTTCTATCTATAATCAATTAGTCGAATCAAAGAAAATTTTCGAAAAATTAAGTAAATATGATAATGAATTTGATGAATATATGGCAGATATTAGTTCTGCAACAATTGCAATAAAAGAAATAAGCTCATTTGTCTCTAAATATTCTTCAAATATTGATTTCAATCCCGACCATATTGAAAAATTACGATTAAGGCTTATTCAATTAAAAGGATTACAAAAGAAGTTTGGAACTATTGAAGAAACTATTAAATATTATGATCAAATCAAAAATGAGTTAGAAAGCTTCGAAAATTTTGATGATAGAATAAGCGAACTAGAACAAGAAATTGAAAAATTAAGCCGAAATGTAGGCAAATTAGGATTTGACCTTTACGAATCGAGGCAAAAATCTGCAATTAATTTTGCAAAAACAATTGAATCTATTTTAAATGATTTAGGTATTGAAAATGCAGTATTCAAAGTAAATTCGATTTTGAACTCGATCGATAAGACTAATGGTGATACTGTTGCTTCACATAACAATAAGTATTATAAAGCAAATGAAAATGGAATAGAAGAAGTAGAATTTTTCATTTCGACCAATAAGGGAGAGCTTCCAACTCCACTGAAAGAAACAGCTTCAGGTGGTGAAATATCTAGAATAATGCTATCAATAAAAAGTATTTTAGCCGGAAAGGACAATATACCTACAATGATTTTTGATGAGATTGATACTGGAATTAGTGGCCGTATAGCTCAAAAAGTAGGGCTTGCTATGAGAAAATTAGCTAAATCGCATCAAATTATTTCAATTACTCATCTTCCTCAAATCGCTGCAATGGGCGATAGAAATATTTACCTCGAAAAGATTGAAAATGAAAAACGTACGACTACTAATGCAAAAGTATTAGGCTATCAGGAAAAAATTCACGAAATTGCAAAAATGCTGAGCGGCGAAAATGTTAGCCTTTCTGCATTGAAAAGTGCTGAGGAACTTATAACCAATAAAAATTGATGGGGTGGCAAATGTACAAGCATACTTTTTTGTCACAAAAAGAGTTGAAATCTCTTTTAGAAGATAAAATTAGCCCATGGGAATTAAATACTGTAATTTCAGCATACGAAGTTGCAGAAAATGCTTACGAAGGATATCCAAATATTGATGGTACTCCTTTTTTCTTTCATCCCACAAGAGTATGCAGCATACTGATAAATGAATTGAACAACCACGACCACAATATTCTAACTGCATCTCTACTTCATGATATATATAAATATTTGCCTGAAATAAAACCTGAAATAATTGAATACAATTTTGGTCCTTATGTAGCTTTTTTGGTTGATATGCTCTCTATGGATGCTCAGCACCTAAACTCTTTTCCTAGAGAATTTATTTGCTCTGAAACAAAGTCTATAAAATTTCCTGCTGATGATTATTTAATGATTTGGCTGGCAGAACATTTAGATAATATTAGATGTTTGGATTTTGATATTAAGTTCAATCCTGTGCCTTATTTAAAAGAGATAGGTGAAAAATTCTTGCCTTTAGCCGAAAATTCTACTAATCCTGCAATTAAGTATTTGGCTACTCAAATTAGAAAAGAAAGAAATAAAATAATTGGATAAAAAAATTCCGGCTTTAAACCGGAATTTTTTTTAATCATCATTGTACATTTTTTCTATCAAATCGAAGTAATTTTTTTCGACCACATGCCTTCTAACGCTCATTTTGGGACTTAATTCACCCGACTCGACTGTAAATGGTTTAGGAAGAAAAGAAAATTTCCTGACTCTCTCAAATTTTGATAAGTCTTTTTGGATATAGTCAATTTCTTTGCGAATATGATTGATTATTTTGTCGTTATTCATCAATTCGGATTCATTCTCAAAATTTATATCAAATTCTGTTGCTAATTGCTTTAATTGTTCAAAGTTTGGTGTTATCAAAGCAGTACAGTACTCTCTCGAATCACCAACCAAAAAGCATTGTTCGATATAACGGCTTTGAGTAAGCAGATTTTCGATAGGTTGTGGAGCAATATTTTTACCACCACTTGAAACAAAAATATTCTTTTTTCTATCTGTAATTTTAATGCTACCTTTTTCTGTGAAGCATCCAATATCACCTGTATAAAGCCAACCTTCAGAGTCAATAGCCATATTTGTAGCTTCTTCGTCTTTCCAATAGCCTTTCATAACAATAGGACCTCTTACTAAAATTTCGCCATCTTCAGCTATTTTAACTTGTATATTAGGTAAAGGTGGACCAACAGTGCCAAGTTCATAAACCGAATCGGTATTAACGGCTACAATCGGTGAAGCTTCAGTAAGTCCATAACCTTCGTAGATTGTCACTCCAATAGCCAAGAAAAATTCAGCTAATTCTGGAGCCAGAGCAGCACCACCTGAAACCATTCGTTTCAATCTACCACCTAATTTTTCTCTAATCTTATTGAAGACAAGCTTTTCGGCAAGAGCATATTGAGCATTAATGAACGGATTCGTCTTACCTTCCTGGTTAAGTCTAATTTTCTTTTTTCCAATACCAATAGCCCAATCAAATACTTTACGTTTCGAAATAGACTCACGTTCCATCGAAGCATATATCTTTTTCTTAAGAGTTTCCAATAGTTTTGGAACAGTAGTCATCAATGTTGGCTTTATTTCCGAAATATTTTTAGCAATTGAATCAATAGATTCGGCTAATGTAATAACTGAACCACTTGCAAAGAGAAGATAAAAACCTGCAGAGCGCTCGAAAGTATGGCATAACGGAAGATATGAAAGAGATTCATCACTTTCTAAATGCAAAAGAGCATCTTTTGAACCAACTACATCAGAGCAGACATTTTTGTGAGTGAGAACAACTCCTTTGGGATTGCCGGTTGTTCCGCTTGTATATATTATGGATAGAATATCATTCTCATTAATTTTAGAAGATAATTCCAGAAAAATTTCTCTTCTTTGTGAAGGAGTTTTCAAAGATGCCCCACGAGCCATCACATCGTTGAGAGAACGTACAAATACATCCTTAGCATTGTATTCGTCGTTCATAACAATTACATGGCGGAGCGAAGACAAATTCTCTTTAAATTCAAGAACTTTATTCAATTGGAAATTATTAGAAACAATAATTGCTGAAGCATCGCAATTACTAAATATATATTCTTCTTGTTTAGCAGTCAAAATTGGAAAAATTGGTACATCGATAGCACCAATAGTGCTGATAGCTAAAGATGTAATTATCCATTCGATACGATTTTCAGAAACAAGACCAATTCTATCACCTTTATGCAACCCCATTTCAAGCAAACCTAAAGCCAAGCATTCAACTTTTTCCCGAAGTTGATTATGTGATAAAGTCTGGTATTCGCCACGATTTTTATATCTAAAAGCGATTCTTGAATCTTGATATTTATCACAAGTTTCGATAAACATTTCAGGAATCGTACGAAATTTCATAATATATCCTTTTATTAGTTTTAAATAAGAGATGCAAAAATAACAAATAAATTGCATTTTAATATAATTGTGAAGTAATATTGTTTGATTGTTAGTTACATTTTTTTTAATTTATATAATTGATCGTTCATATATTTTTAAAGGGATTTATGAAAAGGGTTTTATTTACATTATTTGTAGTAATAATTCTCTCTACTTGTCTTCATTTTGAATCATTTGCTAAAGATGGAGACACTACAAAAGTGAGAACAATTGAGTTCACTTCACGCAGAGGTGGCTGGTACGACTTCAATGTCGAAGGTAAAAAATATCAACGTGTTTTGATGAACTATAAGATTAAGTGCCCTCCCGGCAAGCCTTGTGGCGAATGGGATTATCTTGCTTATGTTTATGTAAACAGATATTATGCTCCAAACTATAGACTAAACAAAAAATCGACAGATTCTGCTATGTATATGCTCGATACATCTTGGGCTTATGCTGCAGTTTATAAAGATGGACAATACATCATCGAAAAAACTCCTAAAGAAAAGATTTTATTGGAATTCTATAATGATCCCAATAATCCTACAAAACGTACTGATTCGATGTGGGTTTGGCCAACTTATTACAACAACTACAAAGTTGATGATACTGGCAAAATGATTGACTCGTCTTTTGTAACTCCAGATAAAGTTATATATTTGACTAAAAAGCAAGTATTCTTTAAAGATGAAGTTACTATTGAGGAACCTACCGAAATCATGCGATATATCACTCCTTACGGAAATGGTTTGAAATTGGGCGATGGTTTTAATTTTGTGATCGATGTAACTGACTTTTTGCCACTATTGCAAGGAAAAGTTAATATATTTGCTCCTTGTGGCGGTTGGGGAGATCAATACAGCCAAGATATTATGGAATCATTAGAACTTACTTTCGATTTTATCGAAGGTACTCCAACTCGTGAAATCGTTGATTTCAAACGTTTATGGAATACTACTCATGTTTGGTATAATGAAAATATTGAAAAAAACTTTTTAGTTCCTAAATCAATTACTTTCAAAGATAATGAAATTAATGCCAGACTAAAAGTGATACAAACCGGACATGGTTTTGGTGCTACTCAAGACAATTGCTCAGAATTCTGCTGGAAAAAAGGCTATGTTAAGGTAGACAACTCCCAAAAATATACAGCAGACATTTGGAGAAGATGCGGCACAAATCCAATCTATCCACAGGGCGGTACATGGATTTATGATAGAAGTAATTGGTGTCCGGGTTCGGAAGTAAATCCTTTTGATTTTGAACTAACAGATTTTATTTCTCCTAATTCAACTCATATTATTGATTATGATTTGGATGCTTATAAAGTTGTTATTACAAATCAAGATGCAAGTCCTCCAAATTGGGTTATTTCTTCATATTTGATCACTTATGGTGATATGAATTTCAATCTGGATGCTGCTATTACCGATATTGTAGCACCTTCTAAAAAAGATCTTTATAAG
>CAZBNQ010000246.1:0-5138 GCA_964493035.1 uncultured Hyphomicrobiales bacterium
AAATATGAATTTTATATATTGAGATTCTATAAAAAATAAATATTTGAGGTAGCTATGAAGAATACATTAATTAACTCGCTTGCTGTCGTTTTGATAGCTCTTTTTATTGCTTCTTGTTCAAGCGATAATTCTTTCTCCCCAGTTCAATCATTAGATAAAGTATCTAATAATACCAAAGAAACATATATTATTGCTTTTGATGAGGCCAACCCAAGTTTGAGTTCATCAGATGCAATCATGAGCCAAATTAATAACCTTGCTGCTTTCTATTCAATAGAAAGTAATGATATAATATTTCGCTACGATAATGTAGTGAAAGGTTTTGCAGCAAGATTAGACCAAAGCCAATTAGAAAAACTTCAATCAGACAGAAGAATAAAATATATAGAAAAAGATCAAATTATATCAGTCAATGACCCCATAGAATATATTGGTACTCCAAAAACAGAGAAGACATTGTCTCAAACTGTACCGTGGGGCATAACCGCTATCGGTGGCTCGATGAGTGCTACCTCAAATACCGGCGTTGCTTGGATTGTTGATACCGGCATCGATCTTGATCATCCCGATCTGAATGTGGATCTTGCGCGCAGCCGTACTTTCGTCACTTACGGTCAGGATTCCATTTCTGCAAACGATTTGAATGGTCATGGTACTCATGTCGCTGGTATCGTCGGAGCTATTGACAATAGCTTCGGGTCTGTCGGTGTTTGTTCCGGTGCTCAGCTTATTGCTGTAAAAGTACTCAACTCTTCAGGCAGTGGGTCGGTCACTCAAATTGTTAATGGTTTGAATTACGTTAAAAACAATCTCATCCCCGGTAGAATAAACGTAGTTAATATGAGCCTTGCCGGTAGCGGTTCTACCACTTTAGATAATGCTGTCAAAAGCTTAGCAGATGCTGGTGCTTATGTTGTTGTTGCTGCTGGCAACAATTCAAGATTAGCTGCTTACTACTCTCCTGCTAGAGTAAATTACACTAGAGTATTCACTATATCAGCTTTCGATAATAATGGTGCTTTTGCAACTAGTTTTTCGAACTTTGGATCTGTTATCGATTTCGCTGCTCCTGGTGTTAGTGTCTACTCAACTTATAAAGATGGCCAATATGCTACCCTTAGCGGTACTTCTATGGCTACTCCTTATGCAGCAGGTATTCTTTTAGCTCGTAATGGTTCTATCAGCTACTTAGGTACTGTTACTAACGATAAAGATACTTATCCAGACAAAAAAGCAAGAAGATAAATTAGTTTATACATTTTAGTTCTCGCAAACTGCCTCGATTTCCTCCGAGGCAGTTTTTTTATAAAAAATGGGCTTAAGTATTATTACTAAAGCCCATTTGAATAATAATAGTCAATATTTAAGACTAAGGTACAATTCTGTAAATCATTCTTGGGAATGGAATAACTTCGCGAATATGCTGAGCTCCAGTAATCCATTTCACTGTACGTTCCACTCCAAGGCCAAATCCGCTATGAGGCACTGAACCATATTTGCGCAAATCCAAATACCATTGGAAAGCTTCTTCAGGTAGATCTTCATGCTTAATTCTTTCGAGCAACCAATCATGATTATCTTCTCTTTGGCTTCCACCAATCAATTCACCTGCTTTTTCAGGACCTAACATATCCATAGCCAATACAACTTTTTGATTTTCAGGATCGCGTTTCATATAAAACGCTTTTACTTCAGTTGGATATCTATGAATAATACAAGGCTTGTCAAATTGTTCCATAATAGCTTCTTCTTGGACCGATCCGAAATCTTCGCCCCATGGGAATGGGAAAATATCCACATCTTTACCATCAATTTTTTTGCGCAATGGAATTTTATTTTCGTTCAACCAATCGACAGCTTCTGTATAGCTCATACGATGGAATGGACGACGAACTTTTTCTAATTTTGTAGTATCGCGTTCGAGCACTTTCAATTCTTGTTGGCAGGTCTTCAAGCAATACTGAACAATATATTCAACCAAGTCTTCAGCCAAATCCATATCATCATTCAAATCAAAGAACGCCATTTCAGGCTCAACCATCCAAAACTCAGTTAAGTGCTTGCGAGTCTTCGAACGTTCTGCTCTAAAAGTAGGTCCAAATGTATAAACTTTGCCCAAAGCCATTGCAGAAGCTTCTGCATAAAGCTGCCCTGATTGGGATAAATAAGCCGAACCCAAATCAAAATATTTTGTTTCGAACAATGTGGAAGTACCTTCGCAAGCATTAGGAGTAAGTAATGGAGAATCCATCAATTTAAAACCATTGCCATCAAAAAAGTCTCTGATTGCTTTGACAACAGCAGCACGAACTCGCATAATTGCATGCTGACGGGAAGAACGTAACCATAGATGTCTGTTTTCGAGCAAGAAAGCATCGCCGTGTTCTTTTGGTGTAATTGGATAATCTTTTGCTAATTGATGTATTTTAATATCAATCACATCAACTTCAACTCCGCTGGGAGCTCTTTCTTCAGCTCTAACTTTACCAACGATAGTTACAGATGATTCCTGACTTAAAGTCTTTGCATCTTCAAAAATTTCTTCGCTTACTGCACCTTTAAACAAAACGCATTGAACCAAACCGGTTCCATCGCGAAGCATAATAAACTGTAATTTTCCTTTACCGGTTTTGTTATAGACCCAACCATTCAATGTTATTTCTTGATCGATATGGTCTTTCAAATTTTCGATATAGACAAAACTTTTGTATCTAGACATAATTAACCTACAATATATTTAATATTCGATTTCAAAAAAAAGACGAAATTAACAAAAAAAACTTTGAGATTCAACTAACTCTTATTAGAAGATTTAATAAATACTCTAAGCAGATTCTCGATTTCCTTTGAATTTACAGGTTTGGAGCTACCCAAAAGGCTTACTCCATCAACTCCTTCCGAACTTGTCATCTCATTATCATCTTCTTGCTTGCCATACATCAAGGTAAATGCATAAGTAATCAGAAGAGAAAATTCCAGCCCTAAAGCGAAAAACACCAAAGAAGGCTGAGTGGAAGGAATAAATTTCAATCCACGAAGACCAATAATAATAATAAGAACAGCTGCACCAATATAAACAAATCCTAATACAGTATTGCTATATTGCACTGTAAAATAGAATCGCATATACATAGTTATGCCATCATTTATGTGCAGCACTTTATAAAATATATTTGAATTGCGCCAAATAAGAGCTTTGCGCAACGCTTTCAAATCTTCGATATTGATTTTCCATCTGTCTGATAAAGTATGAATTTCTCTAAGGCTTGCATTGATTATCTGATCAGATATTTCTTTGGGCTCTTCCTCTACAATTTGATTATATTGGTGAAAAGCTATTTTTGTAAGCATATTTGCAATTTCTCTTTCGATCTTTTGCTTCATAAATCCGATATTTGAAGGCAAAAGACTTGTTACAAAAATTGCCAATCCAACACCAAAAATTGTAGATGGTATAAATAGAGAAGTAATCGGTTCAAACCAGTATCTAGCCTCTTGAGGAGTATTTTTGTATATATCAATAGCCCATAGAGTCAGATAATGAGTCATTTTCTCTTTACTAGTATTATAAGTGTCGGATGCTACAATTTCATTGCCGTTATAAACAATACCTTCCAAATATACTTTGAAAATAAATTCCATAAAAGGTAAGAATGCGAATAAAAATACTAAAGAAATGCCAAAAGCTACAACGCATACAAACATAAGTTTTTGTGCAGTATTATGCTCTGCCAGATCAAAATATGAATAACCTTTTTTTGAACTTGTATTCATCAGCGATTACCAATTAATAAACTAATAATAGAAAACAGTGCAACATAAATGCCACTTTTTCCAACAACTCAAAATAAAAAAAAAATCGATACAAAATATATTATTTTTTAATCTTAAACGTATATTGCTATATATTCATATATGAATCAAATCATTGATTTTTTTGAAACAAGAAAAATATGAATAAAATTAATTGAAAATTTTGGAATAATTTGCTATTTTGGTAGCTTGATAATGGATAAAAATTTTTTAATATTATTTTTGAGTGAGATGGAATTAAATAACATGTTCAGTGACACTGATTTAACTGTGTTAGCTACAAAATTCAAAGTGCTTTCAGAATCGTCACGACTTAAAATATTACGCACATTATTTGACGGCGAAAAATGTGTATCCGAAATCATTGATCAAACCGGATTGCAACAAGCTAACGTATCAAAACAATTAAAAATTCTTGCTAGCAGCGGTATTGTCGAATGTCGTCCACAAGGACTTATGAGATATTACAAACTTGCCGATTTTACTGTTTTGAAAATTTGTAATGCTATTTGTCGTTTATCAGAAAACTAATTCTTTGCGGTAGATTCCGCTTTATTACTCAATATGCATAAAATTAATGTTTTTTTTAAAATAGCGCTTATTGCGTTGATTACTATTTTTGATTCTATTAAAGTGCTTCTTACTTTGAAAAGAAAAGGTGAGAAGTATTTTCATATTTCTGCCAAAAAATGGGCTAATTCAATACTTAAAATAGCTAATATAAAAGTAATTGTCGAAGGCGAGCAGCTTATCGACAAAAGTAAATCATATATTTTTGCTGCAAACCATTCAAGTCTGCTCGATATTCCCGCGCTTCAGTCTGCACTTCCAGTCGATTTCAGAATTATTTACAAAAAAGAGCTCGAAAAAATTCCAATTTTCGGTTATGGACTTAAGCAGTCGCCATATATTTCTGTGCAGCGCGAAGATCCACGAAATGCAATGAACAGTATTGATAATGCCGTTCAGACAATTAAAAATGGTGCTTCTGTTACTATTTTTCCTGAAGGAACTCGAAGCAAAGACGGAATGATGGGCGATTTCAAACGCGGTGCTTTTTTATTGGCGTCTCGTAGCGAAAAAGAAATAGTTCCTGTTTCTATTGTTGGCTCTAATGCTCTTTTGCCTTCTGGCAAATTTGATTTGAGATCTGGCACTATTAGAGTTGTTTTATCTGCTCCAATCAGCTATACAATCAACTCAAGAGCAGATGAAAAAGCGCTTATGGAGCAAGTTCGAAGCCAAATAGCAAAAAATTTATAATTCTGAATCTAATAAATTCAATGATTTACGATTGGCTCTGATCCTGTGGAAAATTTTTTCTT
>CAZBNQ010000247.1:0-1208 GCA_964493035.1 uncultured Hyphomicrobiales bacterium
CGGGCGGGGTGGATTTTATTCATTTTTGAGTATTTTAAGAATCCACCCCGTCAAGCTTCGCTTGACACCCCTCAATGAGGGGAATTGGCTCCTGCTCTAATTCTTCACTGCTTTTATTTAATTTTTTTATTGAAACATTAACAATAATATTATATTTGAGGACCTCTACCTATTACAAATTTACCTTTGTAATACCTCGCTCTTACATCTTTAGCCTCGTTTAATACAAAATTTTCGACACCAATCTTTGCAGCTCTACATAAATTAAATACTTTCATGTTATGTGGGAATTTTTGAGCACCTTCTGCACAAGGCTGAAGTAATTGACAGGGAAAATCTTCGCACTCAAAACAAAAATCATGCGATTTGGAATTCGCACACTTTAATGTAGCGCATTCTTCGGGATGATATTTGCATCTTTGCTCAGCAAGACAGCCCTGACATGCTACATCTTCAGCTTTTAATTTAAAAACTTCTGCGAAATATTGTCTTCTGTCTTCAGTCAAATTCAAATGGTAAACATCACAATTATAACAATCGATACCACAAGGAGCCATCATTTCTTTAGGATTCATCTTATCACCTATTTTCTATCTACAACAGTTGCGCTTGCTTGGCAAGTTGGAGTAATCACCACACTTTGAATATCGACATGGGCAGGGCGGCTAGCAACAAACAAAGCTACATCGGCTATATCTTTGCCCGATAAAGGTTTCAAACCTTTATACACATTAGCGGCACGCTCTTCGTCGCCTCTAAATCTTACAATCGAAAATTCTGTTTCTACCATACCCGGATCTATACTGCAAACTCTAACGTTAGTTCCATTCAAATCAATCATCATACCCTTTGAAATTGCTCTTTCAGCATGCTTTGTTCCGCAATAAACATTTCCACCCGGATATAATTCATGACCGGCAATAGAGCCAATATTGATCACAAAACCTGAATTTCTCTTCACCATCAAAGGCAATACAACCCTCGATACATAAAGCAATCCCTTGATATTTGTATCGATCATTTCGTTCCAATTATCTAATACTCCGTCTTGAATTTTTTCGATGCCACGAGCAAGCCCAGCATTATTAATCAAAATATCAATATTTTTCCATTCTTCAGGAAGATTATTAATAGTTTGCTCAACTGCATCATAATTGCGCACATCACACTCAAAACCAATAACTTCAGTTCTAAATTTTTCTTTTAAT
>CAZBNQ010000247.1:1225-5102 GCA_964493035.1 uncultured Hyphomicrobiales bacterium
TCTTTTAATTCATTAACTATTTCATCAATTTTGTTTTTTCTGCGGGCTAAAATAATTAATTTAGCTCCAGCTTCAGCAAAAGTTTCCGCACATGCCAGCCCAATACCTGATGATGCACCGGTTACCAAAACGATCTTACCTTTCATGTTCTACCCCTTTATAAGAATATATATAGATAATACAAAATGCCACAAATAATAATATAGCTGATATATAAAAATTCCATACCATTTCGATTTTTGGAGATAAATAACTACTTAATAAAAAGCTCATCAACGAACCAAACAAAGTAGAAGATGAGGCTAATCCCATTATCCCACCTTTATTTCCATCGTCTAAATTTTTATTTATCAAAGTATATAATGTAGGAATTACACCCGAAAAAAACACTCCTAAAATGCCTCTCACAGGAAACAACCACAGATAATGATGAACCACTGCATGAGCAATCATGCCAATTGCACTTGCTAAAATAGTCAATTTCAAAACATCACGATAGTCTTTCCTATCAGTCCTTTTGCCCCACCAAGGAGCAAAAATAATACTGAATATTCCAATTATAGCAACTAAAAAACCTGTAAGCGAAGAAAGATACTCTTTTGGAGCTCCAAGTTCGGCAACATAATATGGGAAAATGGGATAAGTGAAAAGCACTCCTGCTTGGCATAATATTATTAAATTCATCGCCATTATTAGTTTAGGTTTTTTGGCAACAAACCGCAAATTATCAAAAACACTGGGTGCATCAGGATTTTTTCCTGTTTTATTCATCTCTTTTACTTTAGTCATGATCAATAAACCACTAATCACGCATAAAGAAGCTACTATGAAAAATACCGGACGAGTGCCGAATACATCTGCAAATATTCCACCAAAAAATGGTCCTACAATAATACCAGCAGAAGATGCACCTTGCAGCAAACCAATTGCATACCCGGATTTTTCGCTTGGAGTATTTTTGCTGGTAAATGCAAGTGCCGCTGCAATAAATCCACTGACAGCTCCTTGAAGCACTCTGAAAGCAAATAATTGATATACATTTGTAGCGAATCCCATCAAAAACACAGCAATACCCAAACCAAATATGGCTCTTACTACCATTGGTTTCTGACCATATCTATCGCCTAATGCACCCCAAATTGGAACTCCAATAATTGATAGCATATAAGGTCCGGCAAATATCATCGAACTCCAAAATTTAGCTTCTGAAGGATTTTTGATGCCAAGTTCGATTATATACAAAGGAAGAAAAGGCACAAATGCATTCATGCCCACCATAGCAATAAACTGTGCAATTATCATCAAAATCAAATTGCGCTGCCATGTGTCACTTTCACCATTGCTCTTTAGCAATGTCATTACTTTATCGAGACTTTTCATTTTCCTCTTTTTCATTTATAAACAAAATTATGAAAAAGATTTATTCATTATTCTCTTTACTCGATAAAAAGCAAAAATTAATGTTTGAATACTTAAATTATTTATGTGAGTTCTTATGTAATTTCTTAATGATTAATAGGTCTTGAAACATTCTCAAAGAATCTTTTATGGGATTGACTGTTGTTCTTTCGTCATTATACCATTCCACCGGAATTTCTGCAATCTTATATCCCATTTTTTTAGCTAGATATAAAATTTCGACATCAAATCCAAAACCGGGGATCTTAGCGATAGAAAACACATCATTTGCAGCTTTTTCAGAAAATCCTTTAAATCCACATTGAGTATCTTTAATACCTCTTACTACTAATGCTCTTACAATTTTATTAAATGTTTTTCCCATAAATTCACGGTAGAATGGCTGATGCTTTTTCACTAACGAAGTATCGACTGCACGTGAACCAATTGCCACATCATATCCATTAGTAAGATATTTCAATATTTTTTCTGATTCATAAATTGGAGTCGATAGATCTGCATCAGAAAAAAGTTTAAAATCGCCTTTAGAATTCATCATGCCATATTGAACAGCTGCACCTTTTCCTCGATTTCCACCATAACTTAATACATTTACAATTGGAGAAAATTGGTTGGCAACTTGAATTGTTTTATCTTTGGAGCCATCATCGACAACAACTATTTCATAAGGAAAATGCTTGGAATCTAAATATGCTATAGCAAGTTTAAGCGTATTTCCAATACGTTTTTCTTCATTATATGCCGGTATTATTAACGATAAATATGGCTTCATCTCAAAAATCATATATTTGCATAATTTAATAATTATAAGTTAAAAAAAACTATCGATTGTTAAAAGAAAAAAAGTTTTAAACCATCTTATTAATGTTTAATTTAATAAACAATGACAAACAAATTTTGGATAAATATGAAAAAACTATATCTAATAGATGGCATGTCGCTGCTTTTCAGAGCATATCATGCTATGAGCAACAATAAATTGATTAATTCTGCCGGCGAGCCTACCGGAGCTATTTTTGGCTTTATTAATCAGATTACTTCTATTTTAGAAAAAGAAAAGCCCGAACATATTGCTGTTGCTTTCGATCTTTCTGAACCTACATTCAGACATATCAGGTACGAACTATATAAAGCTAATAGAGATGCTTGCCCCGACGATTTGGTGCCACAAATTCCCAAAGTAAAAGAATTTTTGGATCTTGCCGGTATTCCAAGACTCGAGAAACCCGGATTTGAAGCTGATGATATTATTGGTACACTTTCACAAAAAGCTTCTCAAGACGATTGGGAAGTTTATTGCATCACTTCAGACAAAGACTATTACCAATTGATTAACGATAGAGTATTTTTATTAAAGCCGGGTTTTAGAGGCTCAGACTATGAGTTGGTTCATTACGAAGGCGTAAAATCTAAATTCGGCGTTAGTCCGGACAAAGTTATTGATGTTTTGGCTATTATTGGAGATTCCAGCGATAACGTACCCGGTGTGAAAGGCGTAGGCGATAAAACAGCTATTCCTCTTGTTCAAGAGTTTGGCAGTTTAGAAAATATCTATGATAATTTAGATAAAATTTCTAAAAAATCGCTCGTCGAGAAATTTCAAAATTCAAAAGATATGGCTTTTCTATCTAAAGAATTGGTTACTATCGATTGCAATGTCGAATTAGAGCTCAATCACGATGCTCTTCATCTTAGAGAAATAAAATTCAAAGAATTAAATGAATTTTTTAAAGCCGCCGGATTCCGTCAGCTAAGAGAAAAATGGATGAACAAGGCTATTAATTCCGGTGTTGAAATTATCAGTCCTGATCAAGATGAACCATTAAAAGAAGAATCCATCCAAACAATTAGCGATCTAAAAAAAGATTATCATCTCATTACTAAAGAAAACTTTTCGGAATTAATAGAAAAATTAAAAAATGCTGAAATAATTGCACTCGATACTGAAACTGATTCTTTAGATCGTGATGCTTGCGAATTAGTAGGTATATCTTTAGCAATTAAAGAGAACCAAGCTTACTACATTCCGGTTGCACCCCTTAATTCTAAAGTTCAGTCTATGGACTCTTTATTCGATTTTGAAGAAAAGAAAATAGAGACTGATTCCAAAAATATTGATCTCGACTTCATTGTTAAGCATCTAAAACCAATATTAGAAAACAAAAAGATTGGCAAACTTGGTCAAAACATAAAGTTTGATGCTTACATACTAAAAAGATTTGGTATTGAAGTAAGTCCTATTGTCTTTGATACTATGATTGCCGATTATGTAATCAATCCTGACAACAGACATAATTTAGATGCATTATCAGAAAGATGGCTCAACTACAAACCAATTCCAATAAGTGAGCTTATAGGCGAAAAGAAATCGACACAAATCTCGATGAGAGAAGTTGATATAGACAAAGCTTGCGAATATGCCTGCGAAGATGCAGATCTTGCCTTCAAACTTTATAAT
>CAZBNQ010000248.1:0-5102 GCA_964493035.1 uncultured Hyphomicrobiales bacterium
TATCGGCACCATTGCAAAAATGTCTTTCGGATAGAGTATTAGATTGATGGATGGACTTTCTGTTTTTGGAGAAATTGATGGAAATGCTTTGTGGTACAATGTTAATGATAAAATTTATAATACTTTAAAATATGGAGTTAATTACGGTATATCTGTTTCTATCAAATAATGATTAATGAAAAAATATTACAAATCAATATTGATGATTGCTCTTTCAGCATTTGCATTTATTTCGTGCGAATGTGTGCCGGGTATTGATACTCCAAAAAAAATTGAACCTTCTGAATACACTCAATTCCTGTTTGTCAATGCAGGAGATGACTTCTCTTCAGTTAATGTCAGTGCCGATGATTTAAACGTCGGTTCTAATTTTAATATTGAAGATACAAAATTGAATTACCTAAAAGTTCCAGTCGGATTTCCACAAATTTGCTTTTATGAATCCGGTTTCCCTATTTATACAACATTTGTAAAATCTGAAAAACAAATAAGTTACAATTTGTTTATTTATGGCAAAAAAAATAAACCTAATGTATACTTAATACAAGATTCTATTCGTGATAAAAACACCAAAATTGTCAATCTAATACCAATATCAGGCAATAACCTTATATTAAAAATTGATAATACCAACGAAACTGAATTTTTGGATATTACTCATAGCGAAATGAACTTGAATAATACCGGGAAAAAATCTTTCGTTCTTGTTGATAGACAAGGAAATAAGCTTGCCGAAAAAGAAATAAATATATGAGTATTAAATAAAAATTGTTTAATTCCAATATAGATACTGAAAAAGAAAACATTATTATTCTCAAAAAAGTCAATGCCGAATATATTATTCATCATGTAAGCGTTACAGTAGAAAAATAAAAAATCCCTGCTAGCTTAAAACTATCACAGGGATTCAATTTGTTTTTTCACAAACAACAAGATGAATTTTTTTTATTCACTTAATTCTATAACTTCATCAGAAGTAAGTATTTCATTTAAATCTAATAAAATAAGCAATCTATTGTCTAATTTCGCAATTGCAGTGATAAAATCAGAATTAATATTGGAAACCATCGGTGGTGGCGGTTCTGTGATACTTTTTTCAATTCTTATCACTTCGCTCACACTATCGACAATAAACCCGACGATTCTATTTTCGATCTCTACAACAGTAATTCGTGTGTCTTTATCATAAGGTTTAGTGGCAAGCTCAAGTCTTTTTCTCATATCAATGATTGGAATCACTTTCCCTCTAAGGTTAATAACACCTTCGACAAAGGCAGGAGTATTTGGAACCCGAGTAATATCAACCATTCTGATTATTTCTTGCACTTTAATTATATCAACGCCGAACTCTTCGTCTGCAATCCTAAACCCGACTAACTGAATAAGTTCATGACTAATATCGGATTTTAGTTCTTCAAGTCTGCCTTCAATTTCCATTTTTAAACCTTTTAAAGACTTACAAAATTAATAAATTATTACCTTGTATTCAAATAAATAATTAGCTAAAATTTGATTTTTCTAATAATTTACTTGTTTTTAGCTTAGAATTAACCTTATTATACACATTAGACACTTTATCTTCAAATGTATTGAATTGATCGACAATATTTCTTAGTTCCTCAGTCAATTTAGTAAGATTTTCTGAGGCTACAGCAATATCATGAATTCTTTTTGTGGATTCATTGGTATTATTTGCAATTAGAGTCACATTATGAGTAATTTCTTCACTGGTTGCAGCCTGTTGTTCATTTGCTGAAGCAATATGGCTAATCATATCAAGCACTTGCTGCGAACTTACAACAATTTCATTTAATGCACTACCTGCTTTGTCAGCTAAATCAATGCCATTAGTTACTTCAACATCACCATTCTGCATCACTTTAACAGCCAGATCAGTTTCTTTTTGAATATTTTTAATCATGGTTGCAATTTTTTTAGTAGCTTCGGTCGTACGCTCAGCTAATTTTCTTACTTCATCAGCAACGACAGCAAATCCCCGACCTTGCTCTCCTGCTCTTGCCGCTTCGATAGCTGCATTAAGAGCTAATAGATTAGTTTGGTCGGCAATATCATCAATCACTGAAATTATTTCACCAATTTGTTTGCTGGATTCACCCAGTTTCTCAATATTTTTTGCAGATTCTTTTACTAAAGATGCAATATCGCGCATTTTGACCACAGTTTGGCTTACTATTTTTCCGCCTTCTCCGGCAATTTCTTTATTCTTTTTGGCAAAGACTGCCGTTTGCTGAGCATTTTCTGCATTTTCTGTTATTGTACGCGACATTTCTTCGATTGCAGAGGCTACTTCTTCTGTTTGGGCGCTTTGCTCTTGAGCTGCATTTGAAATTGTATCGCTCGTACTATTTATCTCTATTGCAGCAGTAGCTGTTGTTTCTACTCCATCAAGAATCTTGCTTATTAGATTATTTAGTGAATCACCCAATTGATTAATATTTAGCATTAATTTTTTATGTTCACCTTTATAATTACCATTCATTCTCGCAGTAAGATCACCATCAGCCATAGTATTTAATACAGTTCCTGCTTCTTCGATTGGAGCAGCAAGAGCATCTAAAGTATTATTTATTCCTTTTATAATATTAGCATACTCACCATGATGATTAGCAGAATTAGCTCTAAAATCAAGATTGCCTTCTATTGCTGCATCAGTTAAGTCTTTTACGTCATTAATCAATTGATAAACTACTTCCATTAGTCTTATAAATGCCGGAACAAGCCTATCATTCTGGCTGCGTTGACCAATTTTTCTCAAATCATCAAGCCTATTTAAATCGCCTAAACTAATATCAACAACTAAGCTTTGAATTGCCTCAAGCCTATTCATCGTATCATTTGTTGCATTCTTTAACTCATTCCATACACCTTTAAATTCTGAACTTACATTTAAGGTAAAGTCATTAACTGCAACGTTTTTCAATACTTTATGAAGCTCAATAATTGGTATCTCCACTTGTTCAATTATATTATTTAATTTTCCGACCAAATCAGACCATTTTCCTTTAAATTTATCTGAATTGCCTCGAGCATGCAAATTTCCTAATATAATTTGCTCAATAAGAGCACCAGATTCATCAAATACACCGTTAAGATTATCAATAAGTTGATTTAAATTTGTTTTAATAATATTGAACTCACCATTATAATCTTCAGTAATTTTATTAGGGATGATACCATTAGAAATATTTTCAATATATTCGACTGTCTTAATTATAGGATTGACCAAAGCTTCAATAGTATTATTAAATCCAGACACTATTTTTTTATATTCGCCTTGATGTCTTTGCTCATCAGCTCTATAATTAAGATTGCCCGAAATAGCAGACTTCACCAATTGATGCGTATCATCAGTCAGAGATTTAATTGAATCCTTGCATATAGCAATAGAATTATTTATAAGATCAAATTTTGCTTTTACATCAAATGTATCATAATCTGCTGAATTGCTTTCAAGTTCAAATTCAACATTTCCCGATGCTAATTTATTCAGCGAATCTAATATTCTATTAATTTCCATATCTTGATATTCAGCTATCTTTTGTGATTTTCGAGTAGCATTCCGAATATCAGTAAAGTCATTAATAATTTCGAGCGCCCCAATTGTATCGCCTTTTCTATTTTTAATCGGAATAGAATTGATATTTATATCCAAAGTCATATTAGTTGGATTTGCTAAAGTATCAATACTAACCGGGTTTCCATATTTAATTGCATTTGTACAAGCACAATTATTAGTTTTGCAGACCTCTGAATTAATATGTGAGTAGCATTTCAATTTATTTTCGATAATGTCAATTTTATTTCTATCTGCCAATTCGGCGCCTGCGTTGTTAATATATTGAATTTCATACTTATTATTAACAATAAATGCAGGTACAGGCATATTATCAATAAATGAAACAAGCGAATCTATTGTGCTATTAATACCTTCGATAATTTTGTGAAATTCGCCATGATGATTTTGAGTATCGGCTCTAAGGTTCAATTTTCCTTCTACTGCCGAATCAGATAAATAATTAATATCTGTAACTAAAAGATTTACAGCATTTATACATTGATTAAGATTTTGTTTGATTTCATTAAAATCACCTTTATAATCATCAACGATTATTGGAGGGATATCACCTTTTGATATTCTATCTACATATTCTGCGGCTACATTAAGTGGTCTGACAATTGAATCGAGAGTATCATTGACTCCTTGAACGATTTTTCTAAACTCTCCTTTGTGTTTGCTCACATCTGCTCTCATATCAAGCTTGCCATCGACAGCAGATTCAGCCAACATTTTTGTATCCTCTGTCATCAATTTAACCGAAGATACAGTAGAATTGACTGCATCACAAATTTTCGAAAACATATCGTAAGCTTCTTGGCAGTCTGAGTCAGTTTTATCGGGTTCAACAGCGAAAGAAAGCTCACCTTCTGATAGTTTAGTAAGTGCAGATATTAATTTTTCAGTTTGAGCTTTTTGATAATCTGCTAATTTCTGACTTTTTTGCACCGCAATTTTGGATTCAGTCTCGTCGCTAAACATTTCGAAAGCAGCAACCACATTACCATTTTCATCTTTTAGCGGCACAGAAGTATATCTATAGTAAACATCTTTTCCATTTTGGCGAGAAATTGTTTCACTCGTTACATTTTCTCCAATAGAAATAGCACGTTTAGAAGCACATTTCTCATTATTACAATCATCAGTCTTAAAGATTGAACTACATTTTTGATTGTTTGTGAAAGCCATAAATCTCCCGGCTCAGTACTTATTACAATAAAAATCAATAAGTTTTGAAATCAAAACTAAAATTAATAAAATTATCGGTTATTTTCTTGATTTTTTTAGTTTTATTAAAAAAAAAAACGGGGCTCGAGCCCCGTCAAAAGTTAGTATTTGTTTGGTTTGAATTATTTAGAGACAACAATCTTGCCGGTAGTGCTTGAACCATTGGCATTTACAACAACTGTATAAACGCCATTGCTCAAGTTTTGGGCATTAATTGAAAATTCATGTATCCCTTTTGCTATTGCCCCTTCATAAATATTTGTCACGATTTGCCCTAATTCGTTGATCAAATATACTG
>CAZBNQ010000249.1:0-5097 GCA_964493035.1 uncultured Hyphomicrobiales bacterium
TAGTTCCAAATCTTTATAAACTTTGCCAATAACATAAAAATTATGCAAAGCATGTAACTTTGGTTTATCTTCAGATTTTTCTTCATTTCCAGCAATACCATTATAGGAAAATGTAAAATCACCGTTTTTTGAGACATAATTAAGAGACCACATAAAAGATTTTTGTTCATTATTATCTTTAAATAAATGATTTCCATTTACTAAATAAGCTTCAGCACTAATATAATCATTAAACTGATAGGATAATTTAAGACCGGAATGATAAGTAGGTTGATAATATGTAACCATAGAATG
Source organism: uncultured Hyphomicrobiales bacterium (assembly GCA_964493035.1). GTDB lineage: Bacteria > Bacteroidota > Ignavibacteria > Kapaibacteriales > UBA2268 > JAUQWR01. Next base: position 295 of record CAZBNQ010000249.1, read on the forward strand.
AGTGGAAAGATAATTATTTCTAGGGTGGGTAGTTTCCACACCAATAGGAGTGGTAAAGTATCCACCATCGAGCCACATACTACCAAACAATCTAACACCAATATTAGCTTGCTGAATTATCTTAGGTTCTTCAAAATAGATATTATCGGGTATATCACCGGCTTGCAATCCTAAAGTGGAACGAAAATCATTATTATTAACTTTTAAAGCTAAATAAGCAATATTTAAAGAGAACCTATCTTTAAGGTTATTAATAGAAGATAGTTTTCTTTTAGGATGTTCGCCCAAAACATCATACAAATTTTGATCGTCGTCGTTAGTATAATAAGTATCAATATAAGCACCCAATCTGAAGAAAGTATCATTAGCAAAAGAAGGTAAGCAAAATCCAAAGAAAGCGAGCACAAAAAAGAACTTTTTCATCACAATCCAAATTATTATTAAAAAAAATGCAAATTGCTAATATTAAATAAAATAAACAAGGGTAAAAAAAAAGGTTTCGATTGCTCGAAACCTTAATTTGGTGCGGAAAGGGGGACTTGAACCCCCACGCCCGTAAGGCACCACCCCCTCAAGATGGCGTGTCTGCCAATTTCACCATTTCCGCATGTCAAAGAGATTCAAAATTACTGCTTTATTTCTATATTTGCAAGTTTTTTTTAATTTTTTGAAGATTTTTTTGATCAAAAATAATTAATCGAATATAAAGTAATGATAATAAAAGAAATAAGCAAAATTGTGGAAAAATAAATAAAGAAAAGATGATAAATAAATATTTTTTTGCTTGTATATCTTGAAAAAAGTCCTTAATTTTGTATTCCTTTTTTCAAGGGTGTCGTAGCCAAGTGGTTAGGCAGCGGTCTGCAAAACCGCGAACGCCGGTTCGAGTCCGGCCGACACCTCTTTTTTATATTATAAAATGTGAGGAATTAATGGGAACAACATCTGATTTAAGACCAGGTGCAGTCATAAAATTTAATGGAGAAAACTGCTTAGTGATCGAATCTGAGCACCGCACTCCAGGAAACTTACGTGCCTTCTATCAAGTTAAAATGCGTAACTTGAGATCAGGCAAAATGTTTGAAAATCGTTTCCGTTCAGGCGAATCAATCGATTTCGTTAGAGTTGAACGCCGCGATTATCAATATTTATATAATGATGGCGACATGCTTATTTTCATGAGCATGGAAAATTATGACCAAATTCCTGTTAATAAAGAAATGGTTGGCAACCCAGGTAGATTCTTAAAAGAAAACCAAGAAGTGCAATTTTCTTTCGAAGAAAGTTTAGTTCTTAGTGTGGAATTGCCTCCTACAGTAAATTTAAGAGTTGTCCATACCGAACCCGGCGTAAAAGGCGATACAGCAACTAACGTGCTTAAGCCATCAACAGTCGAAACCGGTGCAAATGTGCAAGTACCACTCTTTATCAACGAAGGCGATTTGATAAAGGTTAATACGAGCACCGGCGATTATATGGAAAGAGTTAAAGAATAATTAAAATTTTAAGGCGGCTTGTCCGCCTTATTTTTTATTTAATTGTCAAGGAGCAAAAAATGGATTTAAATTATCTAAAAAAAATTGTTAGAATTTTAGATGAAAGCACTCTTTCTTTCTTAGAAATTGAAGAAGAAGGAATTAAAATAAAGTTAGAAAGAAAATTGAGTGCTGCCGAACAACCTATGATGACAATCCCAATGCAAGCACCTGTTCCCTATTTTAAACCTGAAGTTTCAGACAAACCTATAAGTGAAATAAAAGTTGAAACATCAATTACTAATTCTGATGACTATTATGAGATAAAATCTCCAATTGTTGGAACATTCTATCGTGCACCTTCTCCAGATTCAGCTCCATATACAGAAGTTGGAACGAGGATAAATATAGGTAGTCCTTTGTGCATAATTGAAGCTATGAAATTGATGAACGAAATCGAATCGGATGTGGCCGGAACAATAGAAAAAATATTAGTTGAAAACGGTCAGCCTGTAGAATTCAATCAGCCGCTATTCTTAGTTAGAAAAGACTAAGAATAATTCAATAAAGTAACTCATAGGTAATTACTTGCAAAATAGATAATTACTAATTTTTTTGTTATTGTCGTAAAAATGAAATAAATTGCTATTATGATAAATAAAATATTAATAGCAAACCGTGGCGAAATCGCTCTCAGAGTGATTAGAGCTTGTAAGGAAATGGGTATTGGCACTGTAGCTGTATTTTCAGAAGCTGATCGTAATTCTTTACATGTTAGGTTTGCAGATGAAGCTGTATGCGTTGGTCCTGCTCCATCAAAAGACAGTTACCTGAATATACCGGCAATAATAACAGCAGCTCATATTACTAATGCTGATGCTATTCATCCGGGTTATGGCTTTTTAGCTGAAAATGACGAGTTTGTTCGCATTTGCGAAAGTCATAATATTAATTTCATAGGTCCAAGCTCTGACTCAATCTCCAAAATGGGAAATAAATCTGTTGCTAAAACCACTATGAAAGATGCAGGTGTGCCTGTGGTTCCAGGATCGGACGGAATTGTAAGCAACGTCGCCGATGCTTTGAGATTGGCAGAAGAAATCGGATATCCGGTGATGCTTAAAGCTGTTGCCGGTGGTGGTGGAAAAGGTATGAGACTGGTCCACGACAAAGACGAACTCGAATCCGCTTTCAATTTGGCTAGATTAGAAGCTGAAAAATTCTTCTCAAATGCTGGTATTTATATTGAAAAATTTATAGCCTACTCCAGACATATCGAAATTCAGGTGTTTGGAGACAAACATGGCAACATCATACATCTTAACGAAAGAGAATGTTCTACCCAAAGACGCCATCAAAAGCTCATCGAAGAAGCACCTTCGGTGATAGTCGATGCAGATCTTAGAAGACGTATGGGTGAAGCTTCAATTCTTGGTGCCAGAGCTGTAAATTATGTAGGCCCGGGCACTATTGAATATCTTGTCGATGACAAAGGTAATTTCTACTTTATGGAAATGAATACAAGAATTCAAGTAGAACATCCGGTTACAGAAGAAGCACTAAAAATTGATTTGATAAAAGAACAAATTCAAGTTGCTGCAGGTGAAAAATTATCATTAAAATCATCTGAGCCATTATATCATTCGATTGAATGCAGAATAAATGCCGAAGACCCTGAACATAATTTCAGACCTACTCCCGGCACAATTCAAGCATTTAATCTTCCCGGCGGTAATGGTGTGAGAGTTGATACTCATGCTTACCAAGGTTATACTATACCTGCAAATTACGATTCTTTAGTAGCAAAATTGATTGTGAGCGCCAGCGATAGAAATACTGCTATAAGAAAAATGTCGCGTGCTTTAGATGAATTTGTGATTGAAGGTATTAAGACTACAATTCCATTCCATAAAAAAATGATGGAAAACCCTGACTTTATTAACGGTAATATTGACACAAAATATCTTGAACGTGTTGATTGGAAATCCTTTTAATATATTATGATTGGAGTAAATTATGAATTTTCCAGCAGAATTAAAGTACACAGCTGACCACGAATGGGTCAAAGTTGAAGGTAATATCGGAATTATCGGCGTAACAGATCATGCACAAGGCGAACTCGGTGACGTAGTTTATGTTGATATTCCAGACGATTTAGCAAATGTAAATAAAGGCGAATCTTTTGGTACAATCGAAGCAGTAAAAACAGTTGCTGACTTGTTTGCACCAGTATCAGGCAAAGTTATTGAAGTAAATCGCTCAATTAACGACAGCCCTGAAGTTGTTAATCAAGATCCTTATGGCGCAGGCTGGATGATCAAGATTGAATTGTCTAATTTAGACGAATTAAATGATTTGATGGATGTTGAAGCTTATAAAGCTACTTTAGGCCATTAATATTATTTTTTGATATAGGGGCTGTATCATAAGTTAATCTTTGAATTAGCTTTTAATACAGCCCCTATTTCTTGTTTGTGCTAATATTTTCTTGTTTTATACGTTTTGACGCGTATTAATTTTTTATTTTTGGAGTTTTTATGCTTTGTGTTAAAACTGATTCTAATGATCCTTATGTAAATTTAGCTACCGAAGAATATCTGTTCTCTAATTTTACAGAAAATATTTTTATGCTTTGGAGAAATGGTCCTTCTATTATTGTTGGAAAGCATCAAAATACTCTCTCTGAAATTAATTATGAATATGTTAAAGATAATAATATTAAAGTGGTCAGACGCCTAACCGGCGGTGGTGCTGTTTTTCATGATTTGGGCAATCTGAATTTTACTTTTATCGAAACCGGAGAAAGTGAAAAATTGGTTGATTTCAAAAAATATGTTCAGCCGATTATGACTATTTTGAAAGAAATTGGTATTGATGCTAAGTTTGAAGGTAGAAATGATCTAACTATCGATGGCAAAAAATTCTCTGGTAATGCAGAACATGTGTTCAGAAATCGTGTGCTTCATCATGGCACTATATTATTTTCTTCAAAAATGACAGATCTTACTCAAGCTCTTAAAGTAAATCCTTTGAAGTTTGAAGATAAAGCAGTTAAGTCGGTAAGAAGCAGAGTGACTAATATTTCTGAGCATCTTCAAAGCGAGCTAAGTGTGGAAGAATTTATGAATATGATTTATTCCAAAATTATGGCTATGTATCCTGATGCTTACGAGTATAAATTGGCTGATAAAGATTTCGAAAAAATAAATCCTTTAGTCGAAAATAAATATTCTACTTGGGAATGGAATTTTGGCTATTCACCAGAATATTCTTTCAAAAAAATGATCAAAACTAGTGGCGGATGGATAGAAATTAATCTTGATGTGGA
>CAZBNQ010000250.1:0-5078 GCA_964493035.1 uncultured Hyphomicrobiales bacterium
ATCCGAAGGTATGAGTGCAATTTCATTAAATAATGTATTTTCAGGAATATCAAATACAGTTTTATTCATGTCATAATATATATCGCTCGAGTTAATCGCTTTAATATTCACTGTAGAAGAATCGATTTTTGTTCTTAATGATAAATTTTTAAATGAATAATCAAGACCGAATGTATCTGCCGCAAGTACAGTATCCGGGAATACATCTAATTTGCTTTGCAAAACCGCAATTTCAGGTACAGGTTCATAACTCAAAGTAAGATTAGTAAGATATGCATTAGAACCATTTCCGGAATTAGTCATTTCCAGACTTGTATTAAAGTATTTATAGTTACTCAGATTGAAAGTATCGAGCGAATATTCTTTTGGTTCATTCATCACCAAAATAGTATCTTCCATTAAAGTTGATGAGTTAAGACCGGTTAGATAGAGTTTTGTTTTTGTTTTATCTTCATTATTATCAATATCATACTTAATCTTATTAATTTTTCTAAGAGGTCCAAATTCATCAAATTTTACGAAACCAAGAGTATCAACAATATGAAATACACCATTGATTCTGGCAGTATCAATATATTTTACACTTTCAGGGACAGAGCCAGGTTGCGCACCGCGATAGCCAAAAAGCACATAAGAAACATTATTCTGGAATGAATCTACAAGTACAGCACCAAACTTTCTCAATTCTGCTTTAAGTGTATCTTGATGACCAATTAGAGTATCAATACCAAGTTTTGGATTTTTTTTGAATAATTTTGGAATAATTTCGCAAGGCATTCTAAATGATTGGCCAGCAGTAGCAATCAAAAGATAATCATTGTCAGTAACTTCTTCTCTTAAAAACTTCACAAGCTTGGCTGAGCTCAGAGTATCATCCCACATTTCAAAATGTCTAAATGTTTTATCTTCATAATTATTCTTATTGACTCTAACAACCTTAAAACCTGTAGGTCCATAATAATTAAAGAAGTAATCATCATTAATTATTAATTTTCCCCACCGCTTTGGTTCTTCGCCATTTGGATTGCCACTAACAGCTAAAAGCTCATATTTAAATTCATTCGATTTAAGTCCTAATTTTAATTGATTGTTATCATAATTTTCCATAGATTTTTTATTCAATCTAATAGCATCATGATTAGAAGAATAATTTGATTTAACAATTTTTGGAGAATATTCAAACGTACTAAAACCAGAATAAACAAAATCTGACTGAATACCAGTATTATCATTAATAACCTGATATTTTAATATATATTTTTTATTTTCAGACAGTTCGAGATTGGGTTTCCAATCTATGTTTGTTTCACTGATCAAAACTTCATCTAATTTATTTTCATATACTAAGGATGAATCATCGGGATTAATAATTTGAAACTTATATGAATATTTCGCATCAGCAGGCAATGGATTAATAAATCTAAATAATGGAACTTTATTATCAATATTCCAATTCTCTTTTGGATCTAGAAGAATCAAATTTGTTGCAAATACAAAGAACTTGCCTTTATAAATAGAAAGCGGTTGAGAAATAAGAGAATCAATTTGAGCAAAAATTTCAAAATTATGTTCTCCAGCCATTTGATTGATAGTTACATAAAATTCAAAATCTTGCTTTAAGCATAGGCCTAAAAATTCTAGTTTAAATGTATCTTGCTTATTTTTGTATTCCCTAACTAAAGATAATTTGACAACTTGTTCAGTGCCAAATCCAAGATTATTAAGCACTGCACTAATTTTAACGTAATTATCATCCTTCATAGGTGAACGCAAAGGATCTTGAGCAATAATCTTTAATTCAGGTTCATAAATATAAGGGCTTATTTTTTTCTTGATTGGCACTTCAATAGTTGGATCGCCTAATAATGCATAATGGTATCTGGTAAGGAATGCAATTTCAGAACCATACATATTTACCTTAGTATAATTCATCAGATCGCCAATACGTCTATAATTTTTAACAGTATCCTTCATAGCAATGAAAAGCTTATATAAAAATTCGACGCTTGCATCTGTAAATCCAACAGTTGTAGATCCCATCGAAGCAAAAAATCCTTTATCTTTTTCTAATACATACTCTTCATTTCTACTATGAAAAGCTAAAGGTTCGGCAAAAGCACTTGCATTGCAGGATAAAGTAGTTACGACACCATATTTGTCTTTATTGTTAAGAGCACTAGCCCACCATCCATCCATATCAAATGTTTGAGAAGAAGCATGCCCCAAAAAATTCACCCAAAAAGCCCCAGAATTAATCTTTTGCAAAATATCAGCAGTTTCTTTTTCTGAAGCAACATTAGGATCATACTTCGCAACAGAACTTGAATCGAAACAAAATGGCAAAGTCGATAGTAAATCAAAGAAAATATATTTTGTACCAGCCCAAGCTTCTCTTTGCTGATCTGATAAGCCCCCAGTGAGATAAAGTAGATTTTTCATCCATGGTGCTGGTTTTTGATTTGTCACGGTATTAATTTTGTCTATATAAGATTGAATTTCCGAATTGTTAATTACCGGTATTCTACCGACAATCATTTCTGGAATTGAGTCACCATCAACTAATGAATACCAATAATCACAAACTGGTTTGCCATAAGTCGGAACGAAATCATCGCTTATAGCATTTTTTATTTTCTTGCGTGCATCCCATGAAGCATCACCTACAAGAACTAGATAAACCGGAGCGGGTTTCACCCAATTTTGACTTGCATATTGCAAAAATTTCTTGATTGAATGCGGACTTTTGACCCCATTTCCAAATTGATTATAAACATCATTGACATCAACAATATAAGATCTTAGCCCCCTTGATTGGTGGTTTGCTTGAATAGCTTTCACTCCCTCTTTGAAATTCGGGTGTGATAGTATTATTACATCTGCTGCAATATTATCTGACCTCAGATTTGTCTGGTTTACTCTTTCAATAGCAGCAGTTTCAATTTTATCATCTGAATTGACAATCAAATCATATTGAGCCATTTGATCAAGATATATAGAAGCTTTATAATAATTTACATTTGAATCATCAATAAAGCTATTGAATGAAATTGAATTTGAATTTATATCTTCAAAAATATTTTCGCCTGATTTCTTTCCAATGAATACATAAACATCACCCGCTTGATGCAAATTAATTTTATTTGCTCCATAGCCCACTAATATACTTTTTATTTTTGGATCGATTGATTCCGATAAATTATATACAAATGATACAAGAATATTTGCATTCAAACCATTAAGATAATTGTATGCACTATTATTATCTTTTAAAAATGCAGATTTATATTCTTTTAAATCATAATTGTAAAATGATATTAAAATTCCTTTGTCTGATGTATTATAAAAAATCGAATCATTTATAACTGTCGATACAATTGAAGAACTACCATTTTGAGCATTTGCTGCAAGTCTAAATCCTTGTGTATTCTTAGTAACAAAGAATTTATTTGATAATTTATCGAATGCAAATCCTGAGTTTGAATTAAAACCTGGAATATCCACATTTGATTCAGACTCAGTATTTATTGTAAACTCTGATAATGATGAATAAGCATTGGGTTTAGTATAACCTCTATATTCAACATAATCAACGCCTATTGTTTCCACTCGATCATTAATCTTATAATTGACAATTTCAATTGTATTTAAACCATCAAATAATTTAGATTTATCAATTTTAAAATTAAATATCGTATCTAATTGATAATTAATATCAATATTATTGATTGTATCAGAATTGACTATAATTGCCCCACGATACGGAATTCTTGGATCAGGAATATTAGATGATAATGTTGAATACTTTAGTTTAAAATCAATCGATTGAGTATCATCTAAAGGATTAAGAATTAAAGGAAGAGAAAACTTAAATCTTTTAGCTTCATCGCTATTTCTCGATCTCGATACTTCTGCCCAATACCAACCTTCAAGAGGTTCATTTTCTATATATAAAGGTTCTCTACCCTCAAAATAAAAATTATCATATTCTAAATGCTTAGCAGAAGTTACTTTATTTTGTTTATTTGTTACTTCCTTAAAGTCAATCAATTCACTTCTCAAAGGAGTTTTGTCATTATCTATATAAAGAAAGTATGGTTCGTAATTAGAATAAGTATTAAACCATGTAGTGTCTCCTTTTGGTCTTGAACCCAAAAAGTAGATTATGTCATCTTCATCTAAAATTTGATTTTCATCTTTTATATAAATTGATTGTTCAATTCCTTCATGCAACAAATGTAAAGAGTTTATTGAGATATTTTTAAATTCCGGCAAAGCAGCAATAAGCTCTCTACAGTTAATTTTTGATATACCATCTCTGCTGGTATTTATCTTTGCATAAAGAATATCAGGATTATACCAATAATTTTCGAGGGTCGATTCTTTAATTTTTGGTTTATCAATTTTAAATGCAGACAATTTAGAATAATTAATCAAATCAGAAAATATCGAAGACTCTGAGCTGTAGAAAGATTTATTAGCTTTCACATCTCGCTTGTAGTCTACAAATATTTCTATATTTTCAATTACAAACAATTCGTTTGTTATAGGATTATATTCCAGAGGATTAATTATTAGATTTGCAACTCTGACATCTCTTTGAATGCCTTGATTTGCAAAGTAAGCACTTATAGACATGCTTGGAGAGTTTATTTCATACTTTGATATTAACTTCTTTTTCAGTTTTAATATGCTAATTTTTGTATCATCTTCTGGCAAAGCAAGTCTAAAGTTATAATTTGGGAATATACTATTAGATATGGGATTGTTTACCCATTGGTTATCGTTAAGTAGTTCAATTTTCCAAGTATTAGAATTGTAAGAAATTTTCGGATTGATATTAGTAATTTTAATGTAAACGCCATTATCTTTATCGGATACTATAACGTCGGCATTTGCAATATTAAAAGATAACACTGCAAAAATTATCAACCAAATATATTTCATATTTCCCCTATGTAAAGATTTATTTTATTTAATAACACAATAAAGGTAAATTTGTCTCATAAAAACAAAAAAAAGTTTTTCAATTAGATTTTATTATAAAAATAGCAAAAAAATATTTATTTTGAATTATGGGT
>CAZBNQ010000251.1:0-5057 GCA_964493035.1 uncultured Hyphomicrobiales bacterium
AAATTAAATTCGGGAAGAGTAATAACAAAATTTCCTTTTTTGTCAATAAAGCCGGCTTTGCCATCCTTATCGAGAGCAAATGCCAAACCATTAACAAAAGAACCAGCCTTTTTGAATTTGAAATCAATAGTTACATTACAGTCTCTATCAATAAACCCAAATAAACTGTCTTTTTTTACACAAGCTAAACCATCATTGTAATTGTCTGCATAAGTATATATAAAGGATTCTAATAATTTGCCGGTTGTATCGATTACACCCCAATTTACATTAAATGTAGAGTCTTGCAAACCTTTACTCATACCAACAATAGCTCTTTTTTCTTTAAATGGCTTTCCTTCATCAAAACGTGCAGCAACAACTAAGTCTCCATTTTTGTTAATATAACCGTATTTACCTTTGGTAAATACTTTGCAAAGACCTTCAGAAAAATCTTCAACTTCATCAAATTTAAAAGGAATAACCATGTTACCTTTTTTGTCCATAAATCCGAATTTATAGTCGGGCAATTTACAAACACCAGCAATACCATCAACAAAATTATAACCAACAGTATTAGGTGTTGGGATAACAAGCTGTCCTTTAGTATTTATATAACCACGAATACTATCGTTCATTACGTAAGCCAGACCTTCAGAAACATCTTGAGCATCTTTAAAAATAGGAGGGAAAAGAGTTTTTCCTTTTCTATCCATATAGCCTAACAATTTGTCTTTAGTAATTGTATCAATAAACTTAATAGTAACAAAGAAGCCTTCTTTTAAAGGTAAAGGATGGTAGCCGCCAGTCTTGAATTCAACTTTTCCTTTTGTATTCAAATAAGCAAAATATGATTTCCCATCCTCTTTGATTTTGGCACCGATCAATCCTTCGCTATAAGAACCAAGAGATTCTAATTCCAAAGGCTTAAACATTTCTTTTCCTTTTGAATCAATAAAATGCCATTTGCCGTCTTTGAGATAAGCTGCAAGCGGATCATTTGCAGAATAAAGGTTGATTGCTGCGATAAAAATGACAAATAGAATCATTATCTTCTTCATAAATACCTTATTATTTATTAGTTCCACAAAATGAAAACTGCTTGTGCAATTTCCGTATTATTAATATACTGTCCCCAATATGCATCAGTTTCATCTGCAAATATATTGAAAATATTTGAACCTGCACCCTTAGCAAAAAATGGAACTAAAGAATTAGAATGATTTGTAGAATTAAAATCCATTTCAGGTAGCTTACCTTTACCATTGGATTCAATTTCGCGTGATGATGATTTTCCAGTTGGATTTTTAGGACCTAAGAGCAGACCGGTTTCATGATCGGCAGTAACAATCAAAAGAGTTTCATCCCAAGAACTATTTGATTCAATCCAATTAACAACATCTTCAACAGCTCTGTTAAAATCAGCAACTTCTTCTATCAATCTGCCTTTTTGATTTGAATGAGCAGCCCAATCAATCGCGCCGCCTTCAATCATCAAAAAGAATCCATTAGAATTATTATCTAACACATTTAGAGCAGCAAAGGTCATTTCTGATAAATTAGGTAAATTTTCATTAACCGGAACTTCAAAAGGCAATTGATGGCCTTTTGAAGAAGCTTTTTTATAATCCTCACCAACATCCGAACCACGCTTCTGTCTTGGAGTTTCGAATGCTTTAGCTATTCCGAGCAGTCTGTCGGGAGTTTTACCATTAGCTAGAGAAAGAAATTCAGACTTGTCTTGAATCAAATTCCATTTATCTGGCTTACCATCAAAATTACAATCTTGCAATGGTAATAATCCTTTGCTAGAATTAATTTTGTCAGAATTTTGAACTAAAGAATTCCAAAACAAGCTATCGCCAGAATATTTAAAATTAGGAGTCATAGGCTTGCCATCATGATCGAAGAAAGGATTGCCATATCCAATAACAACATCCATTTTGCTTTCGCTAATCATCTGGTAAGCAATTTCGCGATAGTTATCTCTATCGGGGAAATGAGCAGAAAATCCTGCAGGCGTAGCATGGCAGAAAGGAACTGAAGTAACTACTCCGGCAGATTTTTTATTTTGCTTTGCAATTTCGGAAACGTTAGTAATAGGCGTTTTATTTAGATCTACTCCGATAGCTCCATTAAAAGTTTTTTTGCCGGTAGCCATAGCAGTAGCTGCAGCACCAGAGCAAGTAAAATCGGCAAGTAGATTGAATGGGCTTTGCAGATTGGAATATGGTGAAAAAGCAGAAGCCCATTTGAGCTCGCCACCTTCGCCATAAGTACCGCATTTGGCAGGATAAGTGCTCATAGCAAATTTAACAGGAAATTTATACATTGCTAAAGCATCTGCAGAGCCTGTCAGATATAATGAACCGGCTTTAAGATGGTTAAATCCCATTCCATCGCCAATCATTATTATAATATTTTTTGGCTTCTTGATTTTATTTGTTTCGTCGGAATGTAATAAATTTGCATTAAGATATATAAACATAAAAATTGAAACAAATAAAAGTCTTTTATAAAAACTCATAAAAATACTCCAAAAAATGAAAATTACGATATATTAATGATTTAATTCAGTCTAATATATTGTATAAATAAAGAGATTTTGAATAAATTCTTTAAAAATTAAGAATAAATTAGCAAAAAAAGTGCATTTTTTTTCAAAATGGATAATTTTTATTAGGATTGATTAAAGATTTTTACGATATTTGCTTGTATTTTTATTTAAAAAATGGAATCAAGTACTATTCAAGACAAAAATGACAAAAAAACTTGAAAGGCTTGAAACAACTGGTAGAGGAAAATTATTATTTTTTTAATGCATAAAGGAGGGTTTTATGAGAATTAAGAGCTTATTCACCGGTGCAGGCGTATGTTCGGTGATACTATTATCAAGCTTTTTCTTGTCGAACTGTACACCCAAAGTTACTGAAGAGCAGCTTGCAAAATTAAAAGAACTTCGCGAGAAAGAAAGGTCATTAACCCAACAAATCTCCGTAAAGCAAGGCGAAATTGGTAAATTGGAAAAAGAATTGAATTCACGCAAATCAGAAGCTGACAATTGCGGAAAAGAACGCGAATTTGTTAAGCAAAAACTTGCTCAGTGGCCTAATATTTGGCCCGATTATACTCCATCGGCTCCGGAAACGGAAGTTAAATAATAATCGAATTCAATTATTTTTTGTTGAACAATTTCAAAACTGGAGAATTATGAAAAAAATATATTTAATGTTGCTTGCACTTGGCTTAGCTGGTTCATCAGTATTTGCCCAAATGCCTCCGGAAAGCAAACCGGATGTTGAACTTACAAAAGAAGAAGCTAACTTCCGTATTGAAGACTTCCAATCTAAAGTCAATTCATTAGACGCCAAACTAAATGAATTGAATAATAAAGTAACTGATTTGAACAACCAAATCAATTCACAAAAGAAATCACTTCAGGACTGTAAAGAAGAACTTAAAAGATTATTAAATGTTACTGATGCTGATATCGATGCTTTCCGCCAAAAACTTGGATACATCGAAGGTAAAATTCGTGAATATAAAGGTATGTCTGACGATCAGTTGGCTGAAAAAACAGACCAAATCAAAGCTTTAGAAAATGAATTAAATCAATTAAGAGCTAATAAATTATCATGCATGCCTGAATTCTATAACAAGATCATTGCTCTTGCTAAAGATATTAAAGGCTTGTATCGCGAAAAGAAAATTAATTCCTACACTGTAGGTACATGGGCAGAAGATAAAGACTGTTTGTGGAATATTGCCGGTAAAATTGAAATTTATGGCGATCCTTTCCAATGGCCAAAAATCTGGCAAGCTAATACAGATATTATCCGTAACCCAGATATTATCTTCCCAGGTCAAGTTTTGAAAGTTCCTGCTAAAGGTCCAAAAACTCCTGAAGAAATCAAAGCTGAAAGAAAATATTGGAGAAAGAAAAACGCTGCTAAAGAAGCTGCTGCTGCTGAAGTAAAAACTGAAGCTCCTGCTGCTACTAAAGGCAACTAATTCTTGAATTCTTTTATTTAAAAAAACCTGAGTTTTCTCAGGTTTTTTTTTGTTATTAGTCGTATTTTTGTAATGATTAAAATTTTCTTTTTAGGATTTGTTTTATGGCAATAGATTTATCGGAATTTTGGACTATATGCTCTATGAATTCCATTGTGCTATCGGTCGAGCAGCTCGAATCTATCGAAAGATATGCTCGTGAGTTGGTTTATTGGAATCAACAAGTCAATCTTATTTCACGAAAAGATGAAGATAAGATTTTGGAATATCATATTCTTCATTCTCTTGCAATACTCAAATATGTTGAGATACCCAAAAAATCCAGATGTCTTGATATTGGAACCGGTGGAGGATTTCCAGGATTGCCACTGACTATTGCCAATCCCGATATTAAAATGCTGCTTACTGATTCTATAGCTAAAAAAATTAAAATTACTTCCATGCTTGCTAAGCATACTGGCATTAGGCATCTTGAAGCAAAAACTATGAGAGTTGAAGATTTGATGAAACAAAAAGAGCATATTGCTCATTATGATTTCATTTTTGCTAGAGCTGTTGCTCGGATCAAAATGTTGATGGGGTGGACTTACCAATTACTTAAAAAAGATGGTAAATATGTTTTGCTCAAGGGTGGTGATTTATCTCAAGAAATTGATGAAGCTAAAATATCTTTCCCTAATTTTGATTTTAATATTATTCCTATCCAAATGATGGGTGCTGAACTATTCGAACAAGAAGAAAAGAAAATTGTGATTATTAAAATGAAATAATTTCTACTAATATTTTCTACTTATTAATGCTCAAGATTTTCTTGGGCATTTTGTTTTTTATTAGAAGTATTTTGTATATTTTTTTTTTAATTTTTACACTAATTAGCTAATATCCTGAAATAAAACAAAATAACTACTTATTAGTTAAGAAATCATTGTAGATTGTTTGTATTTGCTTTCCGGATAATTTGATTATTGGCTAATTATGAGTTATATTTCGATTGATAATTTGTTCAATTTCTAAAAATCTTATGGATATTTATTAATGGTGCTCAATCCAAAGATTGAAAGAATAAA
>CAZBNQ010000252.1:0-5048 GCA_964493035.1 uncultured Hyphomicrobiales bacterium
TTTTTAATTTTAAGAATATCAATATGAAAACAATAAATATTTATTTATTTTGCTTTCATCAAAATGTCTAAATAGAATAATAAAATCATGGCTAATAAAATATTAACTTATAGCAGATATTTCTATGAATATCTGAAACATCGAGATTTTATTTCAATAATTGCATCAATTAATTATGTAATAAATAAAAATTCACATAAAAATGACCGTATCGTTTGTAGTAGAATTGGTAGATTCTACTGCCGACCATGCACTAATGATTTTCAATTCGCAAATTACTATTATGAATGGGGAGTGAAAAAATTTATACTCGACAGGCTTGATAAATTTGATGTATTCATTGATGCAGGTGCATGTGTGGGTGATTATTCAATATTACTAGCGCAAAAGGGAAAAAGATGTTTTGCATTTGAAGCATTAATCGACAATTTTGAAATATTGAAAAAAAATGTAGAGTTGAATAATCTAAGTAGTCAGATTAATTACTTTCCATATGGATTAGGAGAGTTTGATGGAAATGTTAAGTTTGAAATGTCTAAAATAAATACAGGTTCATCAAAAAAAGTTAAGGATGAAAGCCAATCAAACGAAAATATATATAGGGAAGCAACAATAAAAAGCTTTGATAGTATGATGCCAGAATTAGGCATTAAAAAAAATGACAGAGTATTATTCAAACTAGATGTAGAAGGAATGGAATCGGAAGTGCTTAGAGGTGCAGTCAATTTTCTTAATAATACGGAAAATGTTACATTAATTCTCGAAGATAAACTTTCCGGAAAAAGTCAAATTATAGAAACATTGAATAATATTGGAAAATTTAAAATTGGCAAAGTGGATGAGCATAATATTTATGCAATTAAGTATAATTGATAATTTAAAATAAAATAATGATTGAAACTATTGTTTTAAATTATAGTAGATTTATTATGAATATATTGAAATTATTCAATCAATAATAATTTTTGTTTTTATTTTATAATAAGTTATTTTAGAACATTATGAATTAGTGTAAGTGAAAGATGGATATTGTCGAAAAGAAAATCAAGATTGATGAGCCGGAACTTATCCAGAGTTTAGCTCATAACGAGAGTTATATTCAATCAATTCAAAATAGATTTAAAACAGCTGTGATAGTTCGTGGCGATAGTATTATTCTTAAGGGTCATGAAGAAGAAATAAGGCTGATAGAGAGAATATTTAAAGAATTTAAATATATAATCAATAAGAATGGTGCCTTGCTTCCGAGCGATGTCAATACAGTAATTGATCTTCTGGATGTAAATTTGAGTCCTAAAGAAGAAAACAGCGATAGCAAATCAAAAGGACTAAGCCCAATTATATATAATGGTGCAAAAGATATTATTAGAGCAAAATCGCCAAAGCAGATGGAATATCTGGAAAAAGTATTAAACAACGATTTGGTGTTTGCAATTGGGCCAGCCGGAACAGGCAAAACATTCTTAGCAGTAGCAATGGCACTTGCGGCATTGAGAAGAAATGAAGTGGGCCGAATAATAATAACAAGGCCGGCAGTGGAAGCCGGTGAGTCATTAGGCTTTTTGCCCGGAGATATGCGCGACAAAATTGATCCATACCTTCGCCCACTTACTGATGCACTTCAATATATGCTTTCAGGCGATAAACTAAAAGTATTGATGGAAAAGCAAACTATCGAAATTACTCCTTTAGCTTATATGCGTGGACGTACTCTTAATGATGCATTTATTATTTTGGACGAAGCTCAAAATGCTACTGCTGTACAAATGAAAATGTTTCTGACTCGTCTTGGAGCTAATTCTAAAGCCGTAATTACTGGCGACGTAACTCAAATAGACTTGCCAGACAAAGCACAGTCGGGCTTAATTCATGCAAAGAATATACTTCGAAATATTAGAGGTATTGAATTTGTGTTTTTTGAAAATAAAGATGTTGTCCGCCATAGATTGGTAGCCGAAATTATTAAGGCTTACGAAAAAGATACTGAATATAAATTAAATAAAAAATTAGCAAATAAGGAAGAATCAGTAAAATCGGATGATTGAACTCTTTAAGATAGGATTTCTTGCTTTTACTCTGATAGATTTATTGGATATAACTATTGTTGCCATACTTTTCTATTGGTTGTATAAAGCATTGAAGGATACGGTTGCTGTTCAAATCTTGTTCGGGCTGGTTATAATTATTGGTTTGTCTTTCATTACAGAGGCTGCTACCTTAAGAAGTCTCAACTGGATTTTGCGCACAATATCAGATATCTGGTTATTAGCCTTTGTAATATTATTTCAGCCGGAACTTAGAAAATTATTGATGCTGATAACGCGAAGTCCGCTATTTAAATTGTTTGTCAAATCAAAGATATCCGAAACAATTGATGAAGTAATTGATTCGGTCCAAGAAATGAGCGAAAAGCATACCGGTGCATTGCTTGTTTTTCCTCGCTCTCAAAATGTTCAGATGACAATTGATACCGGTATTAGGCTGCAGGCTGCTGTTTCGAGAGAGCTTATTGTTTCTATCTTTAATACAAAATCACCACTTCATGATGGTGCTGTGATTATTGATAATCAAATGGTGCTGGCTGCAAGATGTGTATTGCCTTTGTCTCAGGTTACTAAACTTAAAGGAAAAAACCTTGGTACAAGGCATAGAGCAGGTTTAGGCTTGTCAGAACAAGTTGATGCCGTTATTTTGATAGTATCGGAAGAAACCGGTGGTATTTCTATTGCTGATAGTGGCGACTTGACTTTAAATATTCCAATTGAAAATTTACCAACCGTTTTGAGTGCTAAGTTAGCAGACTAATCGGAGAATTTGATGAAATTATTTGCATATATATTTTTCTTTTTTGTTTTTTGTATTAATTTATTTGCTTTTCAGGATGATGAAGAATCGGCAGTAGATAGCAACTACAAGCCTGTAGTTGTTTATGATACTACTGCAGCTAAGCCTTCTCCGGCTCATGGGAAGATTGAAATGCTGAAATTTGCAGGTTATAAAAATATTAGTAAGAGAAATCTATTATCTACAAATTATTCAGGGCTTTTTGAAATATTAAGCGAAAATTTACCTGCTTATCCACTTAATGCGGGTACAACAGGAGCTTCAAATCATCTTTCTTTTCTTGGATCAAATCCAAAAGAAATGGCGTTTTCTTTTAATGGTCGCAGATTAGTTGATATTGATTATCTATCATTCGATTTAAACACATTTCCTTCAGAATTTATTGAGAATGCTCAAATATTTATTGGTTCTGATGCAGTAATATATTCAGGAGCCAGTTCTTATATTAATTTGCAAGAAATTAGATATAATACTGCTGTTCCATATACCAGATTATGGTATTCGCAGGGAAGTTACGGCTATATTGCCGCTGATGGTATTTATAGCCAGAATATTGCCAGAGGATGGAATATGACTTTGGGATTTCGAAGTATGTCTTCAGAAGGACGATACGAAAATTCTGCAATGGAGTCATGGAATTTAAGAGGTATATTAAGATGGAATCTAAGCGATTATTCTTCAATTTCATTTACAGAAAACTTTTCAAACCACGGACATGGTACCAATGGTGGAATAAACCAGGCAGAGTCTCAATTTCCATTTGATGCAAATGCTTCAGTACCATATTTCAGATATTTAGACGAACGCAGATATAAACATGATCTATCTTTAACATATTCCAATACTTTCGAGAAAGACAGCAAATCAGCTATTGCAGTAACTGCATTTATGACTAATACCGAAAATATGATAGATTATAAGGACGAACCAAGTTTTTTGAAACTTGATTCATCTGGAATAATGAATTGGAGAAGCCGATATTTTGGGATAAATGGGAGGATAGAACTTCAAGCTGCCGATTTTGTCAAATTGGTAAGTGGTGCTGAAATTATAAATATTGATATTCAGAAAAATCTATTGCAAAAAGCATGGAATGGTATAGGATATTCGGCTTATGGAAAGGTTGAAATTATTCAATTCGATCCATTTATATTATCCGGCGGAGCACGCATCGAATCAATATTTGGCAAAAATCTCCTATCATTAGGTGCTAAAGCAGAGTATAGAAGTACAAAATATTTATCTTTATTTGCTGATTTCTCTGTATCTATGCGCCCTCCATCAATAGCTCAGGGCTTGAATTTAGATCCAGAAAATCATGTGCTTGGAATATTTGGAATAAAATATAACGATAAAGATTTTCAAATTGAATTGAATGGATTTGGCAGATTGATAGATAATCCAATACTTATGCAAGTTGCATTATCCGGCTCAGAGCTTATACCTCAGGATTGTGGCTGCGATAATAGACAAATCTATGGAGCAAATGCAATAATTAGTACGGAAATCATCAAAAATTTTGGTGCCAGCCTTAGTACTCAGGCTTATTATACAAGATCGGGCGATAAAGATGATAGATATTTGCCCGTACTATATTCAACTATAGATACATATTATAAGTATACAGTAGGAAGAAGTTCGCTAAAAGCAGGATTGAAATTAAGTTTGCTCGGTTTGAGAAATGTATATTACTATTATCCAATCGAGAGAGAGTATTTGCAGTATCCTTACAAGACAGGCTGGTCTAATGATGGGTTCAATGCATATGCCGCTCTAAAGCTTGGAGATGCATACGTAAGATTTGAAATGAAGAATTTATTATCGACAGATTATTATTATATGCCCTTCTATCCTGCCAACGATATGTCATATTTGTTTTCAGTATCTTGGGCATTCAATAATTAGAACAAAATTATTTTCATAATAATACGACATAATAAGCATAGGAGCCAAAAAAAAGTATTAATAAACTTTTTTTTGAAATAATCTAAAAATAAATTTAGTGAAAATATGAAGTAGAGCGAGAATGATGAATATAAATACATTATTCTTATAAAAGATAGGCAAAATTTCGAGAAAATATACTAATTGATGAGATAATTAATATTTTGAAAAAAAAATAATTAATATTTAATCAAAAATATTTTTTTTTCTTGCATATATTTTAAAATACTTATATCTTTGCTAAAAGATTAAACTCCTAA
>CAZBNQ010000253.1:0-5029 GCA_964493035.1 uncultured Hyphomicrobiales bacterium
TATTACCATTAATATCAATTTTTTCCAATCCAATATTAATGACAATAATAATATCATTGTATATAATTTGGAACTTATTTTTGATATTTGAATTTAAACAATCAAAGTTGAATTTAATATTCAGGCCAGTAGGCTTGTTGATGTTTGTTGCAATTGGGATAAAGTCAATGTATAATAATTACTTTGGTGTATTGAGTTGGAAAGGAAGGAATTATTCAAAAAAAAAGGGAATAGGCAAATAGTATTTTACCTATTCCCAAATTAATTATATCACTGCAATAGCTTCGATTTCGATAAGAACATCTTTAGGTAGACGAGCTACTTCATAAGCAGCGCGAGCAGGTTTGCTTCCACCAAAATATTCATCATAAACTTTATTCATTTCGACGAAATCATTCATATTTTTCATCAAAACAGTAGTTTTAACAACGTTATCTAATGTAGCACCGGCTTGTTCCAAAATAGCTATAATGTTTTTAATTGATTGATGAGTTTGAGTGATAATATCATCACCAGCAACCACACCTTCGGCAGTAAATGGGATTTGACCTGAAACGAAAATCATGTTGCCTGCTTTAATACCTTGAGAATAAGGACCAATTGGAGCAGGAGCTTTGTCAGTTAAGATAATTTCTTTCATTTTATTTCCTTAAGATTTATTGTGAAATAAGATTTTTACCTAATAATGCAGCACCAATAATGCCTGCATCTTTATTAAATTTTGCTTTGCGAAATTCTAATGAATTTGCAACATGAGGAAGAGCTCTTTTTTTAATTGTTTCAAATGCGGAATCGAACAAGGAATGATGCGAAGACGAAACTCCACCACCAAATACAACTTTGGGTATATCTAGAATATTAATTATTGAAGATAAAGAAATTCCTAGATAATAGCCTAATTGGTTTAATAATTCAATAGCGTAAATATCGTTATTATCGGCTGCAATGCTGAGATCAGCCACATCATAAGCATTTTTTTGATAGAGGAATGAGCTTTCAATTTGTGTCAATTTTTGCATTTTCTTTAATATAGACTTTCTCGAGATAAATTCTTCAGCTACTCCCAATCTGAAATCGGGTAAATCTGAATCAAGATCAAGTTGAATTTTTGAATCAGCATCAATAATCACATGACCAAATTCGCCTGCTGCTCCGGAGCTACCTCTAAATAAACCCTTATTTATAATTATAGCACCGCCAAATCCTGTTCCAAGAGTAGCATAAATAAAATTATTCAAATCTTGACCTGAACCTAAGACAAGCTCAGCATAAGCAGCTGCATTTGCATCGTTATCTATAGCAATTGGAAGATTTAGATAATCTTTAAGTTTTTTTCCAAACTCAAAGTTTACCCAACCTTTGAGATTTGGGGCAATTGCAATAGTGCCATCAGAATCAACAGTACCTGGTACTCCAATACCAATCGAATCAATATCGAAATTTTCTACAAAGTAATTAATATAATTAAGGATTTGATTAAAAAAAGTATCTGAATCAGTATCCGATTTTGAAGCAATAGAGGAAGTATTAAGAATTTCATTGGATTGGTTTAGCAAACCAGCCTTTAGATTTGTTCCGCCAATATCAATTCCTAAATACATTAGAGCTAATCCTTTTTTTTCTTTTTAACGAAAAACACTTCTTCGCCGGGTTTGACCATTCCGTATTTTTCGCGAGCAATTCTCTCAATTTCTATAGTGTCATACTGCAATTTATGAATCACTTTTTTAAGTGAGTCTTTGTTTTTCAATTCATTGATAATACTTTCATTAAGCTCAGATTTATGGTTTTCGAGCATAATTCTTTTGATCAGACCATGATCGGAAAGCAAAATAAAAGATAAAACTATAAATAATATCGAAACGCCGAAAGTAATATATCGGCGTTTCGGATCTTGAAAGAATTTATTTATCTTTTGAATATTCATCTAACTATTTTGAAAATTTCTTCAAGAAATTAACAAAGTTATCCATTTCTTCTTTAGTGCGTTTTTCAGTAACAGCAACCAACAAACCTTGTTTGCATTCTGGGAATCTAGCAGTATCAACACCAGGCAAGAATCCATCTTTTTCGCCGGCTGCAATAATTTCTTTGGCAGCAACAGGAGTTTCAACTAAAAATTCATTAAAGAATGGTTTGTCTATTGAAATTTTAAAGCCGGGAATTTTAGCAATTTCACTAGCAAGATAATGAGCTCTTTGCATTGATTGTTCAGCAACTTCTCTAATACCTTCTTTGCCCATAGTAGCCATATATACAGTAGCAGCAAGCATAAACAAACCTTGGTTTGTACAGATATTTGAAGTAGCTTTTTCTCTTTTAATTTGTTGTTCGCGAGTTTGCAAAGTGAGTACAAACCCACGTCTGCCTAATTCATCTTCAGTAACGCCAGACAAACGGCCGGGAATTTTTCTTACCAACTCATTTTTGCAAGTAAAGATACCTAAGTAAGGACCACCGAAATTCAAAGAAATACCTAAGCCTTGACCTTCGCCTACTGCAATATCAGCATTATATTCTGCAGGAGTAGCAAGCACACCCAAAGAAATAGGATTGATAACAGCTATATACATAACTTTCTTTTCGTGAACAATTTTTTCTATTTCGAACACATCTTCCAAGTTGCCATAAGCATTAGGATGCTGAACAATAACAGCAGAAGTTTTGTCAGAAATTTCATTTTTAAGGGCTGCTAAGTCGCAAGTACCATTTTCATCAGCAACCATTTTGAAGACTAAATTTTTGCCAGCTGTAATAGTTTCGACAACTTGCAAATATTTAGGATTCAAACTACCGGCAATAATGATTTCATTTTTTCTATTATGAGCATTTGCCATAAGACAAGCTTCAGCCAATGCTGAACCACCATCATACATGGAAGCATTAGAAACATCCATACCTGTCAATTGGCAAATCATAGATTGGAATTCATACATTGCTTGTAATGTGCCTTGAGAAACTTCAGCTTGATATGGAGTGTAAGCAGTTTTGAATTCAGGACGTTCGATGATTGACCCAACAATCGAAGGAACGAAGTGATCATAAGCTCCACCGCCCATAAAGCAGACATGTGATGCAGCTGTTACGTTTTTATTTGAATAGTTTTCTAATAATTTTACAACTTCATATTCTGATAATCTTGGTGGCAAGTTTAAATCATTTTTTAAACGTACTTCTTCAGGAATCGCTTTAATAAGTTCATCGAATGAATTTACACCAATCTTGTCGAGCATTTCCTTTCTATCGGAATCGGTATTAGGAACGAATGCCATTTTATTCTCCTAAATCAAATTAGTAATTATCATTTGTTTAAATCAATCTTACAAAATTACTTAATTAATCACGATTTCCAAAATTTAGTTTAGTCGTTTTTAAGCAATTTTAAAGATATTATTCAAAATTTTTCAAAAAAAATTATTAATTTTGTTCTTTATCAAAATACTTATTCTGGAAATTTTATGATCGTAGAGGATAAAGACAAAGCTCGTCCGAATTGTGCGGTAGTTGGTGTTTTTGGTCATCCGCAAGCTTCTTTAATGACTTATTACGCTCTTCATGCTCTCCAGCATCGTGGCCAAGAAGCTGCAGGTATCACTTCTTTCTATTTTGATGAACAAAAGCAAAAAATGAGATTTGCTTATACTAAAGGCGAAGGCTTGGTGCTTGATGTTTTTTCCGAACAGAACTTGTTTACCGATGTTCTAAAAGGTTCGGCTGCTATTGGGCACAATAGATATTCGACTACTGGTTCGTCTTCAATTGCTAATATTCAACCTTTTAATATGATATATCATACCGGTATTTTGGCTCTTGCTCATAATGGTAATCTTACTAATACTATTCAGTTGAGAAAACAACTTCGCGAAGATGGAGCAATTTTCCAAACTACTACCGATAGCGAAATTTTTATGCATTTGATTGCTCATAGCAAACAAAAAACTCAAATAGATCAAATACGAGAAGCATTGAAAACTGCTCGTGGCGCTTATTCATTGGTTATGCTTACCGAAGATGCTCTTATTGCTGCTCGCGATCCACATGGTGTGCGTCCTTTAAGTATCGGTAGAGTTAAAGTTGGCGATAAATACGCTTATATTGCTGCTTCCGAATCTTGCGCTTTTGATATTATCAATGCTGAATATATTCGCTCTGTCGAGCATAATGAAATCGTTGTTATTGATAAAGATTCTATAGAAACAGGTGAATTTAAATCTTATAAAATTATCGACCAAACTCCTGTTGCTAAGCATTGTATATTCGAATATATCTATTTCTCACGACCTGATAGTATTATATTTAATACTAAAGTTGATAAAGTAAGAAGAAAACTTGGCAAGAAATTGGCCGAAGAAAGTCCTGTTGTGCCCGAAGCTGACGAAAAAATATATGTTATGCCAGTGCCTGATAGTGCCAACACTTCTACCTTGGGTTTTGCTAAAGTCAATGACGAACTCGGAAATAAGAGTTCATTCGAAATTGGACTTATCAGAAGTCACTATGTCGGCCGTACTTTTATTTCTCCGGGGCAAGACAATAGAGAATTTAAAGTAAAAACCAAATTTAATACTGTGAAAGGTGTTATCGAAGGTCGTAACGTTGTGTTTATTGACGACTCTATAGTTAGAGGTACTACATCGAAAGCACTTATAAAGCTTATAAAAGAGGCAAATCCAAAGAAATTACATATGAGAATTACTTCACCAAGAATTACTTCTCCGTGTTATTATGGAATGGATTTCCCATCCAAGGAAGAATTGATTGCTAATTATCATAATACCGAAGAAGAAATTGGAAAAGCTTTAGGAGTTGATTCTTTGCATTATTTGTCTATTGAAAAATTGATGGAATCAGTGCCTCAAGAAGAAGGTATCAGCTATTGCACTGCTTGCTTTACTGGCGATTATCCTATCGAAATTGAAGAAAAAGCAGGTAAAACTTCTACTGAAAGTTAAATTTATATAAATATAAATTTTATTTTTTAAAATTATAAGAGGAAGAATTTATGAGTAATCATAGTTCTTCCTTTTTG
>CAZBNQ010000254.1:0-5028 GCA_964493035.1 uncultured Hyphomicrobiales bacterium
AGATTTTGAATAATAATGAAGAAATAGTATTATCTAAGGATTATAAATAATCGAATGCTTTGTCTTGTTCAACTTCTGCTTCAATAATCCTCCATATCTTCTGACAAGGAAATGAATTATTATGAAGCTCTTCGCCCAAAATAACTGAATCTATTCCATATTTTAAAATATTAGGCAATTCCAGTAATTCCTTGCTGTTTTTAATTCCATCGGCAATTGTAATCTTCAATCCAGAATCCATTGCGAATTTGATCATATAATTAAAATCAAAAGGTGGTTTCAATTGGGAATTATTTCTTGTATTATATGCTATTCGATTACCACCAAGATTTTTAATAAATTTTGCAAATTCAATATCTTTTAGTTGCTGCTGAGTATTTGGAAAAAATATGTACCGATTGTCTGTAAAAGCTTGAAAGCATACTCGAGACGGAGTATATTCTTTAATTAATTCACTTACTCCAATCGGATCCATCAAAGCTAGTTCAGATATAAATATTCTATAAACACCATTATCTAAATATAGCTTACATTCACTAGTATCAGAAAAATCGGACGAAAGTTGAATTGGTATATCCAACTGGTTGATAATATAAAGTATTGAATTGATATTTAAATAGTTATTAAGCCCATTATAAGAATCATAATCATAGAGATGTAATGATTTAGCATTTTCTCGTCTCCAAAAATGACAAAGTGCAAGAGGATCTTCCGAAAGACATTTATAAAAATCTTCCGTTCCCTCTTCTCCACAGATTAATCTTGTGCATCTGCCTTCGCTAAGCTCGATAGATGGTATTACCAATACCAATTCTTACTCCATTATCATTTTCAAAGATAGCCTTATCAATTCTTCGGCTGAACAATTATATTGTAATTCATTTGAAGCTTTTTTAATAGCTTTTTCAGCTTCAGCCTTATTATATCCAAGTGTAAGCAATGCAGACAATGCTTCTTGCTTGACTAAGTAAGACGCATCATTAGCAATAATAGTTTCTACACCATGAATCTTGAGAACTTTATCTTTCAATTCTACAACTACTCTTTCGGCAGTTTTTTTACCTATTCCGGGTAGTTTTTGTAATACTTTAAGATTTGATTCGAGCACAGCGACTCTCAATTCTTCTACGTTAATTGATGATAATATGCCTAAAGCTGTTTTGGGTCCAATACCGGTTACAGAAGTAAGCAACTTAAACAATTCTCTCTCAGCAATAGTCGAAAATCCAAATAAGTTGAGAGAATCTTCTCTTGGAATAAGCAAAGTATGAATACTCGTTTCTTGTCCGATTTCGGGCATATCGCCGGAACTAGTAATGGAAACATTAACTAAATAACCGACTCCAGCACATTCAATAATGAGTTCAGTACTGGTTTTGTGGATTAAAGTACCTCTAAGGTGAGCTATCATTATTATTCCAATCCATATTCAATAATTTTTCTGTAAAGTGTGCGTTCGCTTATACCGAGTTCTTGAGCAGCAAGCCTTCTATTATTATCATGTTTGCTAAGAGCTCTTTCGATGGCATATTTTTCAATATCCTGAAGATTCAAATTTTCATTAAAATCTATGAAACTAAAGCCAGATTCAGGTTTGATTTTTTCATCTCTATGCTTAATTTCTTCAATATCTTCTTGGATTAAACTCATAGAAGCACCAAGCTGCATCATAGCTCTTTTCATATCTGAAATATCAGATTTAATATCGAGCAATGTTCTAAAAATCAGGGCATTATCTGCCGAACTGGCGGAATCGCTCTGAAGCCTGACTAAAGAAACATCTTTTGCAGCAGGTTCGAACCTATACTCAGGCAAAGCAGGAGGAATATATTTTTTTAGAAGTTCAGGAGTGATAAATGCACCTTTTTCTAATGTTACGACAGTTTCGATCATATTTTTTAATTCTCGAATATTTCCCTGCCATGGCAAAGTCTGCAAAATACTTAAAGCATCTTTCGAAAATCCCATAAAATCAGAATTGATTTTATCACAAACTTTTTCGGCAAAATGCTCGGCTAAATATGGAATATCTTGTGGATGTGACCTCAAAGGAGGTAATTTGATTCTAACTGAATTCAATCTAAAAAATAAATCTTGTCGGAAAGTTCCTTCGCTAACGTGTTTCTCTAATTCTCGATTGGTAGCAGCAACAATTCTAACATCAACTTTTTGAATAGAAGTAGAGCCTAATCTTGAAAACTCACCATTTTCGAGAACTCTCAATAATTTGACCTGAGTTCCAATAGGCATATCACCAATTTCATCCAAAAAAATTGTACCTTTATTGGCAGCTTCAAAAAAACCCTTTCTCGAATCAACTGCACCAGTAAATGCGCCTTTTTCGTGTCCAAATAGTTCAGATTCGAGTAAAGTTTCAGGTATAGCGCCACAATTGACACTAACAAAAGGATAATTTCTTCTGTTGCTCAAACCGTGAATAGCATTAGCAAACACTTCTTTTCCAGTACCGGTTTCGCCGGTAATCAATACAGTCAAATCAGTCGGAGCAGCTTGTTCGAGAGTATCAATCACCTCTTGAATTTGCTGTGATTCGCCAACAATACCATATTTCAGTTGTAACAACTGACGATAGTTCTTTTCTACTTTGCTAAGTGCCATATATTTTAATTAATTATTCTTTTTCCATTCATCCCAACCGCCTTCATAAACGTAAACATTTTTAAAGCTGAAGGCATTAATCAAATTATTTGCTAGCTCATGGCTTAGGTCGCAAGTACCGCCATCGCAATATACAATAATTTTTTTATCTCTGGGCAACTGTAAAATCTTTGGAATCAATATATCTTGCTCGTCCTGAGCGAATATATTTATTGAATTTTTTATATGTCCTGCAGAATACTGGTCGGGCCTGCGGGCATCAATAATAATAAAGTCTGGTAGATTTACAATCTTCTTCATTTGATCAAGATTTACTGTCAATAATTTTGAAGAAGATTGTTCAATAAGTGGATTCATACTTTTTGCTTTTTTTATTGAATCAGTTTTTTGTTTTACTTTTACCGAATCAATAATAGGCTTTTTGACAGTATCTGTAGTTATTGTTACAAACTGCTGATTAGTATTAGTATCAATTACTTGAGTTTTAACATAATTAAATAATAAAGAATCATTAGCTAAAAAAGCAGATTTATCAGGTTTGACCAATGGAAGTTTTGAATTGCTGAATATATAATTCATAAAAGCAATAAAAACCGCTAAAATGACAATAATGAATGCATCTCTAAGGATTTGTTTCATAGCTTATAAACCTCTTTCCTTCTTTAATAATTCATAAGCTTGGTTGAGTTCTTGAGTTTTTTGCTTAGCAAGTTCTTGAAATTCAGGAGCTAAAGAACTTACTTTATCCGGATGATACTGCTTAATTTGAGTTTTGTAAGCAGATTTGATTTCATCATTAGAAGCAGAACGAGAAATACCTAATATTTCGAAAGCTTTGCTAAGATCAAAATTAGTCTTATTATTTTGAGAATGATTATTATAATTTGAATTGGTTTTGGAATAATTTTTAGAATTACTACCAGTATCGGATTTCTTATTATTCAAATCATCAATAATTCTCTTAAGTTCATCATCTTCGTTTTGTACTAAATGATTATAACTTGGAGAATTGTCATTTAATTGACTTTTCAAAATTCTCGAAATTCTATTAAACAGCTGCCCCATTGCTCATCAAAGTTAATTCATTAATAATATGATTAATAGCGTCTTTTTCGTCATCTACATGAAAAACGTATTGAGTGTGGTCTTGAACAGTTTCGGAATAAAAGCTCATAGTTTGTATCACTTCATTCCATTGATCACCAACACAAACCAATGGTTTATTACCCAACAAATTTCTTTCTTTAAGAGCCCAAACAGTAGAAAGCTCGAGAAGTGTACCAGTGCCGCCACCCAAAACTATAAAAGCATCAGCCATATTGACAAGCTCAGCTAATCTTTCAAGATAAGTATCTTTGACAATATGCTCTGAAATAAATTCATTAGGTTGTTTGTTAGGATAGACAGAAGTTGTAACGGCAATTCTTCTGACTTTGTCTTTAGCACCTTTACAAACAGCTTCCATAACACCTTTGTAGCCGCCTGTAGCAATATCAAAACCTGCATCGGCAAGCAAAGAGCCGATTTTTTCTGCTGATTCGTATTCTAATGAATCAGGTAAGCATTTACCACTTCCAAAAACTGTTACGATTGGCATAGTACACCTATTAAAGATAAACATCCTTGATTTAGACGTAAAATCTGCATTGATGTTGCTTAATGTTTAAAACTTTTTAAGAATTGATAATTATTTTTTCGAGTTGCTCGTTATATTTGTCCCATATAAAATTTGTTTTAACAAATGTAAATGCATTCTCTGCCATTTCATATCTGAATTGATCGTTAAGTAACAAAGTTTTTACATATTTGATATAGTCGATTGGTTTATCACCAAGAAGTAAATGAACAGTATCGTCAGCTTTTATACTTTTGTTGCAAAGAGCTGATGTAATCACAGGAATTTTCATTGCCATCGCTTCTAAAAGCTTGTTCTGAAGCCCTGTTCCTATTTGAAGTGGAGCTAAAAACACTTTAGCTCTCGAATAATAAGGAACTACTTCATCTACTGTTCCTGTAACAATAATATTCTCATTTGCTAAAGCTCTTACTTTTTCGGGCGGATTTGTACCAACAATATAGCATTTCACATTTTTGAATTCTTTAGAAATTTCCGGCATTATATTATTAGCAATGTAAAGTGCACAATTGACATTTACTTCATAATCCATAGAGCCAACATAGAGAAGATCTATATCTTTATGAGATTCTCTTGGATAAAAAATTTCAGTATCTATACCATTACCAATGATGTGCATTTCACTTTTTGCATATTCGCCAAAAAGCTCTAAATCATAATCACTGATAATTACTTTATTTGTAAATGATTCAAAAGTCTTTTTTTCATATCTAACTAATCTTTTGTACTCGATATTATATACTATTCTTTTAATAAAATTGGATGCCCCGGCT
>CAZBNQ010000255.1:0-5027 GCA_964493035.1 uncultured Hyphomicrobiales bacterium
ATAGAAATAATCGAACAAGCTCTAAGAACCTACCATGGTTTTCTAATTAGCGGCAAAGATAATGTGTATGGAATCGAAGAAAAAACAATTTTTGAAGATAAAATTTCTTTTTGCGAATCATTATTAGAAAAAATCATCAATCCTTCTTAATTCTAATAGCTTTTATCACTGCATTTTTCGGATTATATTTTTCCTTTCAATATTAATTAGTTAATTTTGTAACAATATAATAATATAATAGTTTTTACTATTTTCGTTTGAATATTATTTTTTTATAAATATTTGAGGTACAAAAAATGTTTAAAAAGTTTAGTATGGCTAAGCTTTTGTTTATTTTAGCCCTTGTAGTGAGCAGTGCAGAAGCTTTTTCTCAAGCTCCGCCTACTCTTCTGACCCCTACAAACAATTCGAGATGTGCTGATATTTCTATGCGTTTCTCTTGGACTCCTCCCACCAATGGCTATAAAGCAAAATTGGTGATCTCTGATTCTGCTGATTTATCTCATGTCGTTTTTGTTGAAGACTCAATTGAAAATACTTACTTCGATGTTAGCAATCTTGAATATAACAAAAAATATTATTGGAAAGTTGTTTCTTACTTTGTTGGCGATACTGTTACAAGTCATTCATCCATTTGGAATTTCACTACAAAACAGATTGCTGCTGCTTTAATTAGTCCTTTAAACAATGAATATTGTATTTCTAAAAAAGCTTTATTCGTTTGGGAAAATATTCCAACAGCTTTGAGATATAGACTCGAATATTGCGAATCACCGCTTTTTAATGCTAATGTGACTACTATCGAAAATATTTATAACGACTCAATTATTGTTGATCTTCCTGCTAATAATACTATGTATTATTGGAGATTGCAAACTATTTATTCAACTTGCGAATCAAATTGGTCTGAAGTTAGATCATTGCGCACTAAACCAGTACCAGTAACTCTTTTGAGCCCTGCTAATAATACAAAAGGTATTCCACTTTTCGAATCAGGTACTCCATATAATGTAACTTTAAAATGGGAAAAGAAAAATGGTGCTCATCACTATGATATGCAATTATCAGCTAATACTAATTTCACTAACTTGATTGTCGATAATACTAATAATACCGATACAAGCTATAACGTTGTCGATGTATTGCCAACTTTAGCAAATACAAAATATTATTGGAGAGTTAGAGTAAATTATCAAAATGATAGCTTGCCAAATTGCAACACTGATTGGTCTGAACCATTCTACTTTACGACTCCTTATGCCCAAGCAATTCAATTAGTTCCCGAAACTTCGGCTACTTGCGTTCCTTTGAATGCTAATTTTTCATGGAATAAAGTTGCTGGCGCAAAAGAATATAGAATTCAAGTTTCTACATCCAATACTTTTGCAGATACTTTAATGGATATTCCGCAAATTGCAGATACAACTACAAGTGTGTTGATGACAAACCAAAATACTACTTATTATTGGAGAGTTAAAGCTGAAGACACTACAAATGTTGGTTTCTGGTCGGCTATTCGTTCATTTACTACAACTATTCATGCTCCTGCAGCATTGATGCCTTTAGATTCTGCAACAGGCCAAGCTTTGGCTCAGCAATTATCTTGGTTCGAATTGGATACAAATGCAGTATATAGTCTTCAAATTTCCGAAAAAGCAGATTTTTCGACTAAATTAATTGATACAGTAAATCTTAATAAAGCTAATATTAATTACACATTCAATAGATTTGACTTTAAGTATTATTGGAGAGTTAAAGTTAGTTTGAATGGTTGCACTAGCAATTGGTCAAAAACTTATATCTTTAAGACTTTGATGAATAAACCAGTGCTCGAAACACCTTCCGACAGCACTACTAAGCTTCCATTAAATATTACTTTTACTTGGAAAGCTGTAACTAATGCAAGCACATATGATATTGAAATTGATACAACAAAATCATTCAATACTCCATTCGGAAGAACAGGTATCCCAACTAATACTATTACTCTTAATGATTTCGCAGAAAACACAAGATTTTTCTGGAGAGTAAAAGCTAAAAATGCTGAAGGTGCTAGTGCTTGGTCTGATGTATTTACATTTACAACTAATTATAAATTAGCTGATATTCCAAAGCTTCTAAGCCCAACAAACGCTTCTGTAATGATACCAATTGAGCTAAATTTAGTATGGAACAAATCAAAATTGGCTGATTCTTATCAATTGCAAGTAACTGAAGAAAATGAATTCAGCACTACTATTATTGATACAACTAACCTTACTGATACAACCTTTGCTCTAAAAAATCTCAAAAATTATAAAATCTATCGTTGGAGAGTTAGAGCTCTTAATAAAGGTGGCTACACAGAATGGTCCCCTATCTACTACTTCCGCACTATTGCTTTAATTCCTTCAGATCAAGCTGCTTTGGTATTCCCGGCAGATGCTGCTACTAATACTGAAACTGCTATCAAATTAACTTGGAAAGAAGTAAATAGAGCTGAAGCTTATAATGTAGTTGTGGCTGAAGATAAGGATTTCACTAAAATCGTTTTGAATGAACCAAAAGTTTGGGTTGTATTTAAAAACTTATTTAACCTCAAACCATTAACTAAATATTACTGGAAAATTCGTTCATGGAACGAAGCCGGTTATGGTCCTTGGTCTGAAGTTCGTTCATTCACAACAAAAGATGTTGTATCAGTCAATGAAGAATTGATCGAAAAACTTAACTTGGTAGTCAATCCAAATCCAATTAATGATCAAGCAAAATTATCATTCATACTTGATAATTCAACTAATGTAAAACTTGAATTGTTCAATGCAAATGGCGAATTTGTAAGTTCATTATTTAATGGTTTCTTGACATCAGGCAATAATTCAATCAATATTAACACACAAGAATTAGCATCAGGCGTTTATATAATAAACTTAAGCTTCGATAATAATTCTGTAAGATACATGATTATTGTAAGCAAATAATCTCGTAATATTATATTATAAAGGGATTAGTCTAATGGACTAATCCCTTTTATTTTGCATTCTTGCTATTTTTTAAGACTTTTTTCATAAATAATCAATAAGAATTTATTATATTTATTTTTAGTCAATTTTATAAAATACTATTTAAAAAAAATAATGATAAAAAAAATATACTATTTATTAATTATTTTGGTCTTAAGCTCGTGCAGCACAGTGCAACCTTTGAAAATTGCCATTTCAAAAGGTGCCGGCTCAGAAGCTTATGATAGATATGGAGCTTGGTTAAAACAAGACAATCCCGAAATTGAAACTATAGATCTTTATTATACAAGCCTAGGCAAAGCCCTTACTATATTAGATAACTGTGATGGATTGATTCTATCAGGAGGTCCCGACGTTCATCCCGCTAGATTTGGAATGCCCAACGATACTGCGCTCTGCTCTATCGATCTTAAACGCGATACTTTAGAATTTGCTCTAATCAGAAAAGCTTTAGAAAAGAAAATTCCTATTTTAGCTATTTGTAGAGGTGCTCAAATTATGAATATTGCTTTAGGTGGCAATTTAATTATTGATATTCCTACTATGAAACCATCTGATATCAAACATCAATGCCAAGATAAAAACAATTGCTTTCATGATGTTAGTATTGTTCCACTCACTACTTTATCGTCTTTGACTACTAACTCTATCGAAACAGTAAATACCAACCATCACCAAGGAATTGGCAAATTAGCTGCTGAACTAAAAGCAACTGCATTTTCTGCTGATTCAATAGTTGAAGCTATAGAGTGGATAAATCCCGATCATAAATCATTTCTTTTAGGTGTGCAATGGCATCCTGAAAGAATGGACACTAAAGCTTCTCTTTCCGGAAGAATTTTAAATCTGTTTTTAAATAATGTTCAGTCTTTTAGAAACAAAAAGAGTGAGATTAGTTCCTCGAAAGCTGATGTTCCATAAATAATGTTTTCTTAAAAAGCATATTATTTAATATTCGGTCATTAAGATCAGTAGGATGCCCTTCTTTGCTCCAATGCCCTTTGCAGGAGCAATAATCTAAAAACACACAT
Source organism: uncultured Hyphomicrobiales bacterium (assembly GCA_964493035.1). Classification (GTDB taxonomy): domain Bacteria; phylum Bacteroidota; class Ignavibacteria; order Kapaibacteriales; family UBA2268; genus JAUQWR01. Next base: position 4,034 of record CAZBNQ010000255.1, read on the forward strand.
TGAATTGGAATATCAAGCGCTTTAGCTTCATATCCTCCTGTTAGTAAATTCAAGGCACAAGCTACACCAACAAGCCCAATTTCTGGATTGCCAGCCCACTTTTCCAACCATGTGCTGAAGTCTGAAGAATGTGGTATAATAAATGTTTCGTAGTTTTTCAATTTGCCCAGCTTGTCGATTTTATTAATTTTGCATGTATCAGAGCAAGCAGTACATCTAAAATCGCCTTTAATATTAATAGCTTTGCAGCTATCACCTTTTTCTTTCATACAAGCTGGCAAAAGCACAACCTTTCGCTTTGTATCTTCATACTTCGATCTGAAGGCTCGATTCATTATCTCTGCTCCTACCATATTCAAGTGGTATTCAGCTTCCCGTCGTGCAGTAAAAATAATGTCTTCGCGCCAAATATATTTGGTATATTGATGTTTTAAGAATTCTTCTACTTCGCTAGTAAACTTTCCTAATACAGGTATTGATTCGAATTCAAATTTTAATGCCGCTTCGATTGATTTCAATATAAAGTCTTGCACATAATCATCAGATTTGCTGTTTAAATACTTTATCCAATTATTCAATCTTATTACTTCTTGTTTAAACTCAGAACTTGCATCTAACCAATTTATCAATACTTTAAAATTATCTAAATTTGGATGTGCAATTATTTCATTTTGTTTATTTAGTGGATTATAGAATAAAGTATATAATATACCTCTAACTTTATCAATATTCTTTTTATTTTTTGGATAAAGTTTTCTCCAAGAATTCAACTTTTTGCTTAGAGAAGCAATAAAAAAAGGAAGTTTGCTTGCTAATATTGAGTATTGATTCCAAAATACTCCCAATGAAATGATTTCTAATAGATACTCTTCGTCCGACCTAAGCTCCTCAATATTTTCTATTTTCAGATATTCTTTATAATCGATTACATAATCAATAAAGTTGATGGAATAATCAAACAAAACTTTATCAGTATAGTTTGCCAAAATCCCAT
>CAZBNQ010000256.1:0-5011 GCA_964493035.1 uncultured Hyphomicrobiales bacterium
AATATGAAAGAATTTTAAAATTATGCGGAACTTTCATTATTCAGGAATATTAAGGAAGTTGTATTAAGTTAATATTAAGATGATAATATTATTTGTTAAAATATTTGAAAAAAAAAGTGCCAGAATTTCTATGAAATAGTGGCACTTAGTGAGGATTTTAAACAATGTTATTTAGTATAAACTTGCAAAGATTTAATTACTAATTTTTGTATTAGTTTAAATCGAGTAAGTATGAAATATTTATGGAAAAAGCTCCATCAATGGAAAATTGTCTTTTATTATAATTTTTGTAAATAGGCAGGTCGTAAAGAGCCGAAACATTAAAATTATCGAATGTATAGCTCAATTGGGGTGAAAGAAAAACTAGGTTCATACCAGTCGGAGCAACTGATTCTTCTCCTTTTTCCAGATCAGTACCGCGATATTCATGTCTAAGCTGCAAAATGCCAGCAATATGCTCAATGATCTTTGTAGAGCTGAATACAGAAGTTGAGACAAATGGACCATATTGATACTCGTGTTTGTCTTCTGCAGTCCACTCATATCTATTCATCATGAATAAATTTGTATTTATACTTGGCAAACCAAATTTAAGAAAAGAAAGTATGCCCAAGCCACCTGCACGTGGAGCTGCTTGAAGATCTACAGGAAGTATCTGCTCTTTATAAAGCTGAAGTTCAGTTTCTAATGGTATTTTGCCCATCACGCCGATAGTCCATTCAATATCATTATCAATGTCATTCAATATATTATATTTGACTGATAGATTTAAATTAGACAAACCCTTGCCTTCGAGTTTGCCAATACTACCATAATCTTGAGTTTTATTGATAAAATAGCCTAACTCTGCTTCTACTGAAATATCGTTATTAATACCATAACCAATGATAATACCAGAATAATTGAAGTAAGCATGTTTGATAGGACCTTGTAAAACATCTTTTTCATCTTCTAAAAAGTATTCTTTAGAAGAACTATTTCTATAAAAAACAGTAGTTCTTAAATTATTTTCAGGAATAATACCAACATTAGTAGTACCTGCAATAGGACTTCCCATAGAGCAACATTGGGAATAAGCAATAGTTGGAAATGCAATTACAATTGCAAATAGAATTAAAAAGAAAGCTTTCATATTATTGAATTTTTCTTGCAACAGTTAATGAATCAGTAATTGATTTTGATCTTCCAAAGCCATCTGTTACAGTGCATGTAACAATAACTTTTGTTTCATGACAAAGAGCAAAATTAACTTTGGCACCCTGACCAATTACCCCGCCTTGAGAACACTTCCATGCATATTTAAGATTAGATCCTTGAGCATAAGCTTGTATAGGAGTACTCTCGTTTATTGATATAGATTTGTTTTCTATAATTAGGCTGTCAAATGAAAATATAGCATTGGTATCTGTTGGTACAATGGGATTGTTTGTGTTTGAGTCGTTATCTGAGCACGAAAACAACATCAAGCTGAGAATAATTGCCAAAACGTAACGCATATCTAACTCCAAGCAAAATAATCGATTAAAATACAATAATAATTTTAATTAAATTAATAATATTTAGCAAAGTTACAAAGAAAAATTTTACTTAGAGAGGTAATAATATTTCAAAAGAACTACCTTTGTTGAGTGCACTTTTAACATTGATTTGAGCGTAGTGGGCATCTAATATCCATTTGACAATTGATAATCCAAGTCCGGTGCCTTGGATTCGGCTGTTGCGTGCCTTATCAACACGGAAAAATCTGTCGTAGATTGATGGTAATTGATCTTCTGGTATACCAATTCCGGTATCAATTATAGAAATTTTAATATTGTTGATGTCTTTTTCAGCATAAATAAAAATCTTACCACCTTCTGGTGTATATTTGACTGCATTATCCATAAGATTGAGTAATGCTTGATGCATACGTGCAGAATCAAAATGACATACCAAATCAGGATCGATATGAGAAATTACTCTGATTTCTTTTTCTTCGGCTAATATTTCAATATCCTCAGTCAAGTCATTCAATAACTTACTTATATCATCTTTTTTCTTATCTAATTTTAATTGTCCCGAATCTGCTCTAGATAATTCAAGCAATGCTTCTACAACGTTGGTAAGTCTTATTACTTCGTCTAAAGAACTTGCAATCACATATTGATAATCTTCGATAGTATCAGATTTGGTAAGAGCAATTTCCAATTCACCCCTCAAAATTGTCAAAGGTGTTTTCAACTCATGTGAAGCATCTGAAGTAAATTGTTTGATTTGAGTAAAAGATTGATCTAATCTTTGAATCATGTTGTTGAGTGTAACTGTAAGCCTATCGATTTCATCTTTAGTACCTGGGCTTTGTAGTCTCATACTAAGATTGGACGCAGTAATATCTGATGCTGCTGTTGCTAATTTATCTATAGGTTTCATAGAAAACTTAGCTAAAAAGTATCCACCAACTGAAGACAAAATTAGAATAACCGGAAAGCCCATTAAGAAAAAATTAAGTATAATATTTAATACTGCATAAACATTGTCTAAAGAATATCCAACTGCAATTGTGTAATTATCTCTTTGGAGAATAAATACTCTTATTGTTGAGTTTTCGATTTGTGCATCAATAAATAATGAATCACCTTGTTTGTATTTTGCAGGTTTATAAATATACAAAGGCATATAATCATATTTGCGCTTAAAGGTCGAGTCGATTTCTTTGTTTTTTGTAAATCTTGGCAGATTTATTTCTTTTAAATTTAAACTTTTCCAGACTATTCTATTATTTGCATCAGATACTTGAATCAAATAGTTGCGAGCACTAAGGCTTACTTGGTCATATATTGCAGCCCATACTTGTTGCTCAATAGATGTATCATGATGCTTATGACTTTTTTTGCTGTTTAAAACATCAGGAATAGCCTTTGCTATGTTGTTGCTGTCACTGCTGGGTTTTATCTTGAAAAATTCTAAATTTGATTGGTTTAGCTCTATGATGTCTGTAATTGTAAAAGCGACATCTCTTAGAGCTTTGTCGATATTAAATAGAAATTGACTAGTTACGAAATAGTAAAACAAACCGGCAAAGGTAGCTAATGATACACCGAGCACTATCGAGTACCATATTATTAATCTTGACTTTAAAGATATTTTTCTATCCATTGCCCTAAAACATTTATATTTTTACATTTCTTTGCTTATATTGCAGTCTGTATTGCTTTTGCAATATTTTCTTTGTTTTTATTTCGTATTTATATATTAAGTTCGTCATATTCATTGTTGTAATATACAATTATCTTGCCATATTGCAACAATAAAAATTAAAAATTTTAAACAAATTTATTTTTGTTAATAATTTGAGCTCATGGAGAATAATTTAAAACATAAATCTTTTTCGAAAAAACTATTCAAATGGCTAAAGCGAGTAGTATTAATATTTCTTATTTTCTTAATACTATTATCTACTACACTTACAATTGTATTCAATACTGAATCATTTCGGCGTTCATTTATTGCTGAAATTACTAAGCTAATCAATAATGAACTCATTGGCAAGGTAGAGATTGAAGACTTATATTTTATTAATTTAAATAAGATAAAGGTGAAGGGTTTCAGACTTCTTGCAGCGGGCGATACTGTCGCATCAGCTAATGAAGTTATTGTAGATATTTTTTACGAACCTTTATTGAATAATAAAATTAAGCTTAATGAACTGACTTTGAATAGTCCAAATATCAAGCTACTTAGAAGCCGGATAGACAGCAATTGGAATATAAATAAAATAGCTAAACCTGCTGCGCCATCAGAACCTTCGAAGTCTTCTTTAATTATTGATATTAATAAGATTAGGTTGCGCGATGCTCAATTTACTATGATAGACTCTTTGGCAAATGATTATCCTGCCGGTATGTTTAATCCAACAAGGATGAGATTTAGAGATATTAATTTGGAGATGAAGGCTATTGCAAGAATTGGAGAAAATAAGTTTTTTGCAAAGATTAATAAACTTTCGCTTAGGGATGAAACTTCCGGCATAAAAGTAAACGATTTGTCGATGATTGCTGAGCTTAGTCCGGGTACTATCGAAGCAAAAAATGCTAAAATTAGTACTAGCGAAGGTAATGTTGAGTTTAATGCTAAAATGTCCAATTTTAATATATTCGGCAAATCACATGAGATGGCTATTGAAAATGTCTGGTTCAACGCTGATTTTGTAGCTAAAGATTTCAATTTGTCTATGATTTATCATTTTGCCCCTCTGCCTATAAAAATGGTTGGAGAAAAGGACGTGAAAGCTGGATTTGAAGGCACTCTGAACAATATGAAAATCAATTGGCTCGAAGTGGCTTGGAACGATACAGAAATAACTGGTGAGGGCTATATTAGCGATATTTTGAAAGGTAAGCCTAAATACAAAATGAAGCTCGATGGCACAGAAGCCTCTTGGCTGGATTTAGTTGGTCTTATGCCTGATTTGAAACTTGGTATGGCTGTTCCTAATTTCAAAACTGCCAGCTTTAAAAAATTATTTGTGGATGGTAGCATTGATTCTGTATTTACTGATTTTGATTTTAATTCTGCAATTGGTGATGCAAAAGGTGTGGCTGGCGTTGGTTTTGGCGGCGGCAGACTATGTTATTCAGGCGATTTATCCACTGAAAAAATTAACCTTAGCCCTATTGTTAGAAATTCTGAACTGGAAAGCTCATTCAATTCGAATATGAAATTTGTCGGCTCGGGATATAATCTCAATAATTTAAAAGTAAATTTAAATCTTCATACTTTTGATTCAAAAATTTCTAAGTATAATGTCAAATCAGGCGATTTAAGTATTAAATTGAAAGCATTAGATACTTTAGTTATTGATACATGCAAGTTTGTTATCAATAGGCATAATAAAGCTGAAGAAACAGAAGTATTCAACGAAGATTTTTCTACTTTGAAGGTTGTTGGCGGTATTGGATTGAAAAATTTAAAAATTCCTGCTTATGATATGTCTATTGAAACTCAAGCTTTAGATATTGAATATATTACAAAT
>CAZBNQ010000257.1:0-5005 GCA_964493035.1 uncultured Hyphomicrobiales bacterium
CTTCCTTGACACGGAAGAGGTCGCTGGTTCGAATCCCGTAGAGCCCACAAAAAAAACACAAGTCTTAGTGCTTGTGTTTTTTTTTATATAAACTGGGCTGAATCATTTTATTGACTCAGCCCATAATTATTTTTAAGACAAAGGCTTATAACATACCGATTTCAGTCATGCATGCTTTAATTCTGTCTAAAGTATCATTAATATCATTATCTAATCCCATTGAGAAGCGAACCAAACCTTCGGTCATTCCCATTTCGATCTGTTCTTCTTTAGGAATTTCTGAAGAAGTGGAGCTACCCGGCGAGCTAAATAGAGTCTTATAGAATCCCAAGCTGACAGCAAAGTAACCAACTTGTTTTTCTTGCATTTTAATCATCAAGTTATTAGCCATTTCAGCAGTTTTGCAATCAATAGTAATCATACCGCTATATCCAAATACAGGATCGATCATAGTTTTGATCAATTCATGCTGAGGATGTGAAGGCAAACCCGGATAGAACACTTTGATGCCCATTTTTTCTAATTCAGAAGCAATAAACATAGCATTAGAGCTGTGTTGTTTCATTCTGATATGAAGAGTGCGCATATTTTTGAAAATACTTGCGGCTCTCAAGCTATCCAAAACAGGACCCAAAAGCATAGCAGCGCCATCATTAACATTTCTCAAGCTGGCAATATAATCATGATCGCCGCAAACTGCGCCAGCAACACAATCGTTGGTGCCATTGATGAATTTTGTCATTGAATATACAACAACATGAGCACCAAGCTTATAAGCAGGCACAACCATAGGGCTGAAAGTATTATCAACCACAAGCTTAATACCTTTTTCGTCGCAAATTTTGCGAATTTCTCTCAAATCTGCAATTTCCAAAAGCGGATTGCTAATTGTTTCGCAATAAATTACTCTTGTATTATCATTTATCTTACTTTTAATTGCTTCCAAATCGGTAATGTTAACAAAATGAACATTGATACCTAATTTTGGGAAAAAGTTTTTAAACAAAGCATAAGTACCACCATAGATAGTACGGCTTGAAATCACTTCATCACCGGTTTTGCATAATTGAAGCATAGCGCTGGAAATTGCTCCCATACCCGAGCCCATAACTTGAGCACATTCTGTACCTTCCATTGCTGCTAATGCTTGGCCTAAATAATTTGTCGATGGACTCAAATGACGTGAATATAAGAAGCAGCCTTCGACTTCTTCTTGAAATATTTGCGACATTTTTTCTGTACTTAAAAAAGTAAATGTTGCTGCATCGGAAATTGATGGATTCACATCCCCATATTCTCCGAACACTTGATAATCTTGCAATCTAACTGCAGGATCCTTATGCATAAAATTTAACTCCATTATTTTCAATTTTTTGTCAAAAAAGCATTGTCAAAATTGCCAAAAATTATTGTAACTAACAAATTTTGCTTTTAATCGTCTCAAGTTTATTGATTGGCACTTGGCTTTTTGCTTGCCAATAAATTGTATTTTTATTGCTTTTAAATAACATTATTAATATTAGCATATTGATATGTATTTAATTTTTTTTAACTTTACTTTTTTGAATTGAACATAATTCGATTTTTAAGTTTGGAGATTTGATGAATCATATTTTAAACTACTTAGAAGGGCAAAAGGGAATTCATATGACCGAGCTCTTCGACTTCCTTAAATTTAAAAGCATTAGCAGCGATCCTGCTTTCAAAAATGACGTTAGTAATTGTGCAGATTGGCTTGCAAACCATATAAAAAATATTGGATTCGAACATGTCGAAACAATACCCACTAAAGGCCATCCTATTGTTTATGCAGAATGGATGAATGCCGGTGAGAATGCAAAGACTGTTCTTATATATGGGCATTATGATGTTCAACCGGTCGATCCATTAGATTTATGGACCAGTGATCCATTCGAACCACAAATTAGAAATAATAAAATATTTGCTCGTGGTGCTTCTGATGATAAAGGTCAGCTTTTTACTCATCTTAAAGCTATCGAAGCTCATTTCAAATCTAAAGGCAAACTTCCGATTAACGTAAAATTATTGATAGAAGGCGAAGAAGAAGCCGAAAGTCATTTAGAAGATTTTATTAGAGCAAATCCGGAAAAACTTAAAGCCGATTTGACTTTGATTTCCGATACTGAATGGTTTGCCGAAGGCTATCCATCAATTTGCTATGCGCTTCGCGGCATTTGCTTTATGGAAGTATTTGTTACAGGACCCAATAGAGACTTGCACTCCGGTACTTTTGGTGGTGCGGTCGATAACCCTATTCAAGTATTAGCTTGGATGGTATCTCAGCTCAAAGATAAATATGGTAGAATTTCAATACCCGGATTTTATGATAACGTAAAAGTATTATCTGCAGACGAAAGAGCTAACTTCAAAAAACTACCTTTCGATGATGCTCATTATATGAAAGATTTAGATGTTGATGCCGTCGATGGTGAAATTGGATATTCTACTCTCGAACGTACTTGGATTAGACCTTCACTCGATCTAAATGGCATTAAAGGTGGTTATATTGGCGAAGGTGCTAAAACAGTTCTTCCTTCGAAAGCTTCTGCCAAAATATCTATGAGACTTGTTCCTCATCAAGATTATAACGAAATTGCTGAAAAATTTGAAGCATATATAAAATCCATTGCCCCGCCTACTGTCAAAGTCGAAATTAAAAAACTTCATGGCGGCAATCCGGTTGTTGTGCCTTATGATAGCGAATATATCAAAGTGGCTGTCGAATCTTTGAAGTCTGCTTTCGGAAAAGATGTTGTATTTATGAGAGAAGGTGGCTCAATACCTATTGTGGGTATTTTTGATACAGTTTTGGGTGCTCCTTCAATTTTGATGGGACATGGTTTGCCAACTGATAATATTCATTCTCCTAATGAAAACTTCGATATAGACAATTTCTATTCAGGGATTAAAGCATCTGCTATTTTCCTTGAAGAATTAAGCAAGATTTAATTTTTAAAAAGCATAGTTCACCGGAACTATGCTTTTTTTTCTCTACTATATTCCTCTTTGGCAATATTTCTAATTTTATTTCGTTCTTATTCTAAAACAATTAATTTGAAAGGATAAGATATGAAAATTATAATAATGTTTTTGTTTGCATTTACTTTAATTTACAATGTCAATGCAAATGACAATAAAACTCAAAAAGAGAGCAAAAGCAAAGTGTATATTATCGATAATCGGACTAAAGCAGAATATGATGCCGGACATATCGATGGAGCGATATTGATTCCCCACGATGTGATAAGAGATAAAATCGAGTCGGTAGTCAAAGATAAAAATGCAAAAATAATACTATATTGCAGAAGCGGTCGTCGCAGCGGTATTGCTCAAAGTGTGTTAAAAGAAATGGGCTATACTAATGTAGAAAATTATGGTGGTATGGAGTCTGCCAAAATTAAACTTCAGCAAAAATAGATAAAGTCAACCCCAAGAATTTTCTTGGGGTTGTTTCTTTTTACTCTATTTAGATATAATTAACTTTTCAGTTTGAATATACAGCCCATTTTGAATCTTCACATTATATGCTCCTGCAGATAATCCATCTAATGATATATTCATTTGATGATCACCTTTTGGCATTTGTTGCATATTTATTTCTTTTACTATCTGCCCTATCGAATTTATTAAGATTAGTTTGGTTTCCGATTGCTCATCTATTACTCTAAATTTTATAGTAATTTCTGCGCCTGATGCAGGATTTGGTGTTATATTTGCCATTAAATCAGCTTTTATCTCTTCATTTACTGAATTAAAATCTTTACCATAACCACTCAAATTTGCAATACTATCAGGTCCGAATCCATTATTGTGTAATACAATTTTTGTATCATGATAGCCCGAGGATTTCGGTTCGAAACAAATACCTTTCAAGTTTATTGTTTGTTTGGGGTCTACTTTAAATGGAAGTCCGGGATCAAGATTTTCAATTTTAAAATCAGATTTATCAACTATAAAATCAATACCGTTTACTATCAATGGCATTGTTCCGGAATTGGTAATCTGCAAACCTTTTTGATTACACTTTTTCGAATTTACGACTACTGTATCGGCATTCCAGTCGACTACATTAATATGCGGAGCTATTCCGCGCCCACGAACAACAAAAGGCAAACTGATTTGACCGCTGAAAACAATTATTGAATCAGTATCTGCTGAATTACTGTTTTCAACTTCTTTAGTCGGGTAATATTCTATTTTAAATAAATGTTCTTCTCCTGGTGTTAAAATTTTTGAAGAATTGATTTTGCCATCGACTATTGAATAATATTGTAATTTTTTCAAATTCAATGAACTTAATTCTATATTATCAGTTCCAATATTTTTAATTTTTGCTTCTAAAGTATCTCTTGTAAATATTTTTTGATCACCAAAATTTATTATACTAGGATTTAAAGCAAGTTTTGTACCTGAATATTTAATTTCTCTTACTGTAACATTTTCTGCTCTATCCATAACTTGAAAATAAGCCACAGCATCTTTAGTTTTGTCTGTAACTCTCAATATAAATTTTGTATCATAGTTTGGAGGCCATGGATAATATCCACCTACGAAATATGGATTATCAAAATTAAATGAACCTATTAATAAAGAAGGCTCTTCTGAAACCCCAACATCAATTTGTTTGGGCCCATCTCCATCTGTGCCATTACTTTTTTCTGTAAATGTCACTTCATATTCACCATTAGCCCCAGTTATCGAAACTACAGGCGGCAAAGTATCGATTTCATCAACTTTATTAAATGACATAGCAGCTGGCCAGCCATAAGAATCAACATTTGTAAACCCATAAACATAGCCACAGAACTTTGTATCACCTATAACATAGTGAGATCCAGCTTCGACTTTTGTTTTCATCCAATATAAATTTGAATTTGGGATTCGATTTTTCAAAAATGCGGGGTCCTTTTTCCAAATGGCTATACCATCAAGATAAATCGATTTCAATAAAGAATCAGAACGTTCAGAATTTAAACTATCCCCT
>CAZBNQ010000258.1:0-4988 GCA_964493035.1 uncultured Hyphomicrobiales bacterium
TTTAAAAAATTAGATTTACCGATATTTTATACTAAGCATTTCAATTCCAATAACTATTCAAACATGATGAACAAATGGTGGAATAAGAAACTTGAAAAAGAAAGCAGTCACTTTGATATTGATGAATCTATTATTGTTGATTCAAGTTCGATAATAATTGAGAAAGAATATTATGATGCTTTTTATCTGACTGAATTGGAAAGGAGGCTAAATGATTTAGGTGTCGATTCTATAGTTGTATGTGGACTCATGACTCATCTGTGTTGTGAAACTACTATTAGGTCTGCATTTGTGAGAGGATATAAATCTTTTTTTGTTTTTGATGCTACTGCTACTTATAATGTTGATTTTCATTGTGCATCTTTTTTAAATCTAAGCCATGGTTTCTCTATCCCAAAATTAACAAACAATGTAATAAGTGAAATTGAAAATGACTAATCCTATCGAGCATAATGTTATTATTGTTGGTGCCGGTCCTGCTGGCGTTGCTTGCGCTATTCAGTTGAAAAGATTTGGCAGAGATGTTGCAATAATCGAAAAAAATAGAATTGGTGGCTTGCTTAATAATGCAAATTTAGTTGAAAACTATCCCGGATTTCCCAATGGAATTAGTGGTATTGAACTTTGCTATAAAATGGCAGAACATATTAAAAATTTGGATGTCCCAATTTATTATGATAAAGTTACAAGCATTGAATTTGAAGATAAATATTATCTGAAATCGTTAAACAATAGTTATTCATCTGAATATTTAGTGCTTGCTTGTGGCACAGTCCCCAAAAAAATTAATAATATAGATAATGCAGAAGTACATTATGATTTGCAAAAGTTAAGTAATATTAAGGACAAAAGTATTGTTATTATTGGTGGTGGAGACGCAGCTTTTGATTATGCTTTAAATTTATCATTGAATAATCAAATATCAATAATTCATCGAAATGAAAATTTTTCGTCATTGAAATTATTGATCAAAAGAGCTGAAGAAATTCCTAATATTAAAATTTACAAATCATATATATTAGAAGAAATAAGCTATAAAAATGAAAAAAAAATCGTAAATTGCTTTAGTTCAAATGGTAAAAAAGAAATAATCGAATGCGACGAACTAATTGTTGCAATTGGTAGAGAGCCAGACTTGTCATTAATAGAACAAATGGGACACAATGACAAGTGCGAACAAAAAGTATTCAAAATCGGCGACTTGTGCAATGGCAAGTATCGGCAGGCAACAATAAGCGTCGGTGATGGTATGAAAATGGCAATGATGATTGAAAATTTAATTGTTAATGGAAATGAAAGTAATAGCAAAAACTGAAAATTCTGACATAGCTACTGTTTATATTGCAAAATATCCTGATGGGAAATTAATCGAATTTGTAGAATCAATTCAACCTCCAATTCCTTTGGAAAAGAAATGGGTTTTGATAGTATCGACTCTTTTTGGTTGCCCAGTAGCCTGCAAGTTTTGTGATTCGGGCTGGAAATATGAAGGGAAAATAAGCAAAGAACAGATTTTTGAACAAATCGATTATATGATTGCCAATAGATTTCCCGACCGTAATATTCCGATCGATAAGTTTAAAATACAATTTGCAAGAATGGGCGAGCCTTCGCTTAATGACGCAGTATTAGATGTGTTAGAAGAATTTCATCAAAGATATAATGCTCCCGGGTTTTTACCATCAATTTCAACAATTGCTCCTATTGGCCGAGATATGTTTTTCGAAAGGCTCAAGGATATAAAACAAAGAATTTATAAAGATAAATTTCAGATGCAATTTTCAATACATACAACTGATTTGACTTTGCGTGATGAACTTATACCTATCAAAAAATGGGGATTCGACAAAATTGCTCGTTATTCTGAAGATTTTTATCAAGATGGTGATAGAAAAATAACATTAAATTTTGCACTTGGTGAAAATTATAAATTGGAAGCATCAAAATTAATTCGCTATTTTGATCCTCAAAAGTTTGTAATCAAGCTTACTCCAATAAATCCAACAGGAAAAGCTCAGCAAAACAACTTGAATTCCGTTAAGTTTAATGACAGTCACTTTTTTGAAATAGTCAAAGATCTAAAGCTTAATGATTATGAAGTAATTTTGAGTGTTGGCGAATTAGAAGAGAATAAAATTGGGAGTAATTGTGGGCAGTATATAAGTAATTATTTAAAGGAATGCCCCAAACTGGAAGATGCATATACATATAAATTAAATGATTTATAAAAAAAGAGGCAAAAGCCTCTTTTTTTATTTTTTCCAAGGACCTAAAGGTAAAATAGTTTTACCCCACATTTCATTGATAATCTGTGCAAAAGCAGTATACATAGCAGAAAGAGCACAGAAAATACCAGCCCAACCAGCACTAATCCCAATTTCTTCATTGCCTGAAAAATCGCGAACAATTAGAAGTCCAAATAGCACTAATAAGAGTGAAAAAGTCATAGTTAATGCTTTATTGGTTCTAAAAGTAGCAATCCATAAACAAAATGAAAAAATGCCCCAAGCAGACAAAAAGTATCCCATAGAAATAGGAGATGGAGCCGAACCAATACCAAGTTTAGGTAAAATCATTAATGTAACTAATGCAATCCAGAAGAATCCATAAGAAGTAAAGGCTGTAGTGCCAAAAGTATTATTTTTTTTCCATTCCATAATACCAACGATCACTTGAGCTAAGCCACCATAAAAAATACCCATAGCCATAATCATAGTATCCATGGGGAAGAATCCGGCGTTGTGGATATTAAGAGCAAGAGTAGTTAAACCAAATGCCATAAGTCCCAATGGAGCCGGGTTTGCTGTATTATCAACAGCACGAACAGTTCCTAAATTTTCCAAACCAATCCAGTCGAAATTATTATTAAAAATTTTTTAAAAATGCCGCGCAAAATTAAGCAAAACTGAGGAAATGAAAAAGAAAAATTAATTTTGTAGCACATAGGGGAATTGAACCCCTGTTTCAGCCTTGAGAGGGCCGCGTCCTAGCCGCTAGACGAATGTGCCTTATATTATCGCTTGTTTATTTCAAAATTAACATTAATTTTGAATAAAGAAAAATTAAAATCATTAATAAAGGTTTTGAAAAATGATTAGAAACATCTGGGGATTGCTGATTTTTGCTGTGTTGGGAGTGGTTAATGTTTTTGCTCAGGAAAATATGGAAGCTGATGAAACCACTGCTGTCGATACAATCTGCTTTAAATATGATTTTAAGAAAGGTGATGTTTTAGTATATAATGTTGATTCACGCGATAGTATAGTTGTGGATTGGGGTATTCCGCTATTCAAAGAAAGAAAAGAGAAGGTCAAAATCACCTGCGACTCCGTCAAGCCTGGTATATTCTATTTGAGTATTGTTCTTACTGACTTTATTTCTTATGAATCCAGCGGGGCAATGAAAAATGTAATTAGAAAATCCAGCCCTTGGCTTAATAGAAAAATTCAAATAGGGATTGATTCGCTTGGCAAAAGATTATCTTCAAATTATTCAGACAGCCTAAATTTTGCAAATTCAAATGGCGGTCCTTTCCAGCCATATATGTTCTTTAATTTGGGTTCCACTTGCAAAGCTGTTCATCAATCATGGATGGTGAAAAGTGAAGATATATTGCCCGAAAATTGTATTCCGCCATCAATAATTCGCAGCTCGACTCTTTTTAGAATGGCAAATCCAATCGATACTTTGAATTATGCATGCAATCAAATAAATTTTGTTAAAACCGGTCAGGGAAGCTTTTATGCCAGAACTACCGAACAATCAATGAAGTCTACTGTTATTATTAATTCAGGCGGGCATATTAGAATTAGTAAAGAATTAAATATTCCGGTTAATTTCTTCCAAACAATTGAACAAAAAATAAATTTGATTCAGAATGATGGAAAAGAATCTGAACAAAAAAATTTAGTTAATCATTTTACTAATTGTAATTATTCATTAGAAAGTTTTACAAGAAATCAAAAAAAATGAAACATAAATGAATGATATCCGTCAATTTATTATCATATTAAATTGGATTCAGAATGGAAAGACAAATAATTACAATAGAAAGTCAAAACCTAGCAAGAGAAGTTGATATTGCTGTATATGGTCATTTTGGATTTACTATACTTCTATTTTCAACATTTAAAGACGATTGTTTAGAAAATGAAGAAAACGGCCTTATCAATTCAATAAAACAATATATTGATAAAGGCAAAATAAGAGTATACTCGATTCCGACCAACCACGAGGAATCATGGAATAATCATCAATTATCGCCAGAAGACAAATCAAAAAAGCATTTTGAATATAATAATTTTCTGCTCGAAGAAGTATTGCCATTTATTTATGATAATTCTGGGGGTGCAGTGCCAATAATCACAGTCGGTGCTGCTCATGGTGCTTTCTATGCTGCCAACACATACTTCCGCCGCCCTGATTTGTTTTTAGGAACCATAGCGATGAGTGGTGTATATAATATTCAGCATTATTCTCATGATTTTTTTGATGATAATTGTTATTTCAATTCTCCAATTCATTATCTTCCAAATCTTAATGATAATTATTGGCTCTCTTACCTCAAAAATCGTAAGCATGTTTATATTATCTCGGGCTCAGGTGATGGTGAAAAACCCGAAGAATCTACATATTTAGCTCACGTATTGATGTCTAAGAATATACCTCATTTGGTTGATATATGGGGAGCTGAATGGAAGCATGATTGGGAAACTTGGAAGTCGATGCTAAATCATTTTATTAGTACTAAATTGTAATTAATTTTGATAAAAATTGTTATTTAAATCAATTAAATATATTTTTTAGGAGTTTCAATGAAAAAATTATTAGTTTTTTCGATGGTTTTAGTTGCCGGAGCTATTAGCTTATTTGCTCAGCCCAAATTAGAAATTGAAAATCAGGGATCTATTGATTGGGGCAAAGTTAATGCTACCTTAGGCAAAGTTAATTACAAATTGCATTTCTACAATAAAGGTAATGAACTTTTA
>CAZBNQ010000259.1:0-4981 GCA_964493035.1 uncultured Hyphomicrobiales bacterium
ATATGGGTAGCCAGACATTAGTCAAAGGCATTGTTGCAGATATTGAATCCGGCAAACCGATAGGAACTAACATTGAATTTAGAGACAAGTCCGGAAAAAAAATCAAAATCCAATCAAATTCTATTAATGGAACTTTTGAACAATTATTAAATGCAGGTGAGCAATACGAAGTTGTTGTTCAAAGTTGGAATGTTGCTCGCAAAACATTTAATTTGACTGTCGAAAAATCAGATAAATATATGGAACAAAAAGTTGATTTTCAAGTTAGAAAATTAGAAAAAGAAAGTATTTTTATGTCGATTAATGCATTTAATGCTAATTCATCTGCAACTAATGATGAAGTAAAACTTATGATTGAAGAATTGAATACAACTTTGAAATTCAATCGTGGGGTAGAATTTACTGTTTATATCAATGCAAATGATATTCCTGAACCAATCAAAACAGAAACAACTTCGAAAAAATCAAAAAAGAAATCTAAAGAAAAAGAAGTAAAAGTTCAGGATAATAGTAAGTACGAAGCAGAAAGAAAAAAACTGGTAGATGATAGAATTGCACAAATAAATAAAACTTTGGAATCTTTGGGGGCAAACTCGAAGAAATTTACTATTCAGGCAGATTATTCAAATAGCAGATCTGCAAAAACAAATCTAATTATAGTTTGTTCAAAAGTTGAGGATGTACTAAACAAATAAAACTTGATTTATATATGAGCCAAATTTTATATTTGTGCTCGGCGTTTTTTAAAATATTATAGGAGTTCAAATGAAGAAAACATTATTTGTTTTTCTCTTTGCCTTTGCAATAACCGGCTTAAATATTGCAAAAGCAGAAAATAACCCAATATTTAAATTTGGGGCTTATGTCGATACTTATTACTCAAGCGACAATGACAAAGCTGGAGAAAATTCTCTTCGTAGTCTTACTGCTGCTAATAGTCTTAAAGACAGATTCGGTTTGAATATTGCCCAATTATATTTGAGTACTGAATCTGATAATTATCGAGCAAATCTAACAATGCACTATGGCGACCTTCCTGATGTTGCTTGGTTAGACAATCCAAAAATGATTCAACAAGCTTATGCAGGTATCAAATTATTCAATAATTTCTGGGTAGATGGTGGATATTTCTTGACTCATATTGGTTCAGAATCTCTTACTCCAAAAGATAATTGGTTGAGTACTCATTCTATAGTAACTTATAATGAGCCATTCTATCAGGCAGGGCTTAAATTTACTTATCAGCCTACAAGCAATATCACAACCCAAATTCAATTATTGAATGGATTAAATCAGTTTAAAGACGTAAATGAAAATAAATCTCTCGGTGTTTTTCTTGCTTATACCGCAGATGAAAATTTATTTTCAATATCTTATGCTGGTCAGTATGGCAATGAAGCTCCAAGTAAATTTAAAGCAAATACAACTATGTTTCACAACTTGTGTTTTGCAGTAAACCCTATCAAAAATCTTGAAATCAAAGGTCATCTCGACTATATTATGAGAGAGGATTATCTTCTCCAAGAAGATAATGATGAATTGACTGAAGCTAATTTATTAGGTGTTTCGTTGCAATTGCGTTATACCTTTATTGATAATTTAAGAGCTACTCTACGCTATGCTATGGTTAATGATGAAGACAATAAATCAACCAATTTGCAGAATTTATCTGATATAACTTTGGGTGTGGAATATCTGCCTACTCCAAACTCATATATTAGATTAGAAGGTAGAAATATCACTTCTTCTGATTTGAATGTTTTTGTTGTAGATGGTAAACCAGAAAAATCAAGAAATGAAGTTTCTTTTAATTTTGGTGTTTTCTTTGATTATACAACAAAATAATTTTAGAAAAATAAATCAAATGGGCTGAGTCATTTTTGATTCAGTCCATTTTTATCTAAGAAGAAGTTTGAACTATTTTAATATTTCACCTGTTTTAAAGCTCCAAAAGAGTAAATCAAGTTCATCCAATGGAATATTTACATCATTCGAAAAATCAATAAATTTAGATTCAATTTCAAGATATTTTTTCACATTAATAGATTTTGGTAATTCATTAATAACATCATGATCGATCAGAATAGCAAAAATGTGCCTGTCTAATATGGCTAAATTTCTATGTCCTATATTTCTAAGGAAATGAGAACTTTCTTTCATACCAAAACCATTAAAATTATTTACAAACCAATCGCGTTTATCGGCACTTGACCAATTGTTGGTCAAAATACTTTCTATTTGTTCAAAATTTTTGGCAGTATTTAAAATTCTAAGGGCTTTTTGATTATGAAATCTTATGTAATTTTCCTTATTTCTTAAAATCTCAGTTACATCAAAAGGATTGGCAAGATAATTTTTTTCTTCCAAAATTTTTTGAACTTTACCAGCATTAGCAGCCTTAGATTGTGGTGTGCATATACAATATGCAAGTTCATAAAAATATTTGTCTTGGCTTACATTTTTGAAATCATCCAATCTATTTTTAATTTTTTCTTCATTTTCTTTGTAATGATTCAATAATTCAGGTTTTAATCTAAATTTCATATTAATCCTATTGTTATATTTGTAACTTATAATTAATGTAATTGTTCATTTG
Source organism: uncultured Hyphomicrobiales bacterium (assembly GCA_964493035.1). Taxonomy (GTDB): domain Bacteria; phylum Bacteroidota; class Ignavibacteria; order Kapaibacteriales; family UBA2268; genus JAUQWR01. The sequence continues at coordinate 2,597 of CAZBNQ010000259.1, forward strand.
AACGAAAATTTTTAATAATATCGTGAATGCTTTAATTTTATTTGAAGGAAAACGAGGATAAGAAATGAATCGTGATGTTTATAAAATTAATTTTGATACAAACTTTGACTGTGTAATTTGTTTAAACACTTCATTACCCGAGATTGAAATATTCGAAAAGTTGTCAGGAATACCGATAATTGCTGCTGATGGAGCAGCCCACAGACTAAATGCACTTAATATTAGTCCTGATTATATAATAGGAGATTTAGACTCATTCAAAATTAAAGACTATAAAGGTTATCTATCTGAAGAAAGGATAATTCATCTTCCTGATCACAATACAAATGATTTCGAAAAAATACTGGTTTTCGCCAAAAATTCAGGATGGAATAATATTCTGATTTTAGGATTTCATGGCGGAGAATTAGAACATACTTTCAACAATTGGAGTGTGTTGATGAAATTTGTAAAACAGTTAAATTTATGTATTTATGATAAATCACGATATGGAATTCCAATTAATTATTCTATGATTATGCCAACAAAACTCAACGAAATCATTTCTTTAATACCACAGCCTTATGTCAAATTAAAAACCAAAGGACTAGAATGGCAATTAGATAATGAATTTTTGGCTTTAGGACTAAGAGAAGGTGCGAGAAATAGAGCAAATAAACCCGGAATTATGATTCAAATCACCGATGGTGAATTATTGTTGTTTTGCGACGATAGATTGCCTTTGGCACCTTCTAAAACTAGTGTCGATTTTATTGTCAATTTATAGATTTTATTTCATAAATTATTTGTAATTTTAAATTTTATTACTTGAATATTGGGTTCATTCATAATGGAAAAATTGAAAGAATTGTTCTTAAGATACAAAAAGCATATTTATGTAGTTGTCGGATTCTTTGCTTCATTGTTTTTATTATTCTTGATTTTCGACAATATAATTATGCCATATTTAGTGCATAATAAAACTATTGTAAAAGTTCCAAATGTGATTGGCAAAACTTTAGCTGATGCTGAAAGAGAAATTTATAATGGGGAACTTCAGTATAAAGTAACAAAAGAAATTTATAATGAAAAATATCCGCAAGGCTATGTTATTGCTCAGGTTCCTAATGCCGGAATGACAGTTAAGTCTGGCAGACCAATTTATTTGACGATTAGCAAAGGCAAAGAAACAATTCCAGTGCCTTATCTTATAGGAACTAATGTGAGAAATGCAAAAACTCAGATAATGCAAAGAGGTTTAGAACTTGGCAATATTACCTATGATTATAGCGATATTTATGGAAAAGACACAGTTATGATTCAAAGCAAGGCTGCCGGATTATACGTACCTTATGGCGATAGAATCGATATTGTCGTGAGCAAAGGTTCAATCAATCAAGCTAGAATTCCTAATTTAATCGGACTTAGCTTCGATGAAATTTCTTCAGTGCTAAGCGAATCCGGATTTGCCTTGGGGCAGGTCAGCTACCAAAGAAATGAAACCTATCTGCCAAATACTGTAATTGATCAATCTCCAAAAGCTGATGAAACTGCAGATGCAGGAACTCAAATTAATATTGTTCTTGCAAAATAATTTAGTTTGCAAATAAATCATTTTGGATTTCGTAATTAACACAAGAATTATTAACTAAAAGTGAGAACAATAAATGATTAAAAAACTTTTGATTATCCTTGGTATAGGAGTTTTTGCATTGCAAAATACTTTTGCCTTTAAGGATAATGAGTTGAGCAGAGCTGCAGAAAAAGAGTTGAAGCGTTCGATGGAGCAACTAAAATCCCAAAAAGTGCCTCCATATTTCATTTCTTATAGCATTACTGAAGAGCATAAAGTTAGTATTGCAGCTAGTTTTGGTAAAATCAAATCAAATGATTATACTTCAGATAGAATTCTGGATATTGATCTTAGAGTAGGATCTTATAAATTTGATAATACACATATTATCAGAGGAAATCCATTTAATTTTTCGGGTATGTTTGGATCAATCGAATTACCAATGAGTGACGACGAAAATGCAATTCGACAAATGATTTGGTATTCTACTGATAGATATTACAAAGCTGCTATCGAAAGATATGAAAAGGCATTGACTAATAAAGCGGTGAAAGTTGCCGAAGAGGATACTTCTGCTGATTTTTCTGTTGAAAAACCGCTTGAGTTTCAATCCGAATGGATAAAACATGAAATATCTCAAACTTCAAAATCTTCTAATCAATTATTTGTTGTAGACACAATAAAATGGTCTGCAAGACTTAGAAAAATATCTTCTATATTTAATAAATACTCTTGGCTTTATGATGGTGATATTTATTTGAGCACTGAAGTGCAAAATAAAATGTTCATCAGTTCTGAAGGTTCAAAATTGCAGTGGGCTGAAACAGGTGCAA
>CAZBNQ010000260.1:0-4954 GCA_964493035.1 uncultured Hyphomicrobiales bacterium
CATTTATCAATTGTTGATTTATCAATGGTTCTTTTATTAAATTCAGGCATAATTAATAACATCATTTCTACTTCACCGCTACCTGTAAAATCAGGTAGGGCATAGAAAAAATCCTTCAAAAAGTCTGGATTGAAATTTTTGTAAAATTCAAGTCTATTGATTCTCTCTAGTGTGTTAGTGCCAAATTTGGGATGTTCGACTTCTAAAAGTAGATATTTACACTCCAAAGAAGTCATTTTTATTAATTCATTAATAATAAATGTACCTATTCCGGTGGAACGAAAATATATATTAACAGCTAAATAATCGAATAATATAAAATCTGAATCTGGTATGTTATTGAAAAGAGCTAAACCCAAAACAGTAGATTCTGATCGAGCAATATAAAGATGAGAGATATCATTTTTTAGATAATCAATTAAATAATTGAGTGGTCTGCGTTCCGAGTCAGGAAAAGAGTAATTATAAATATCAATAACTTGCTCAAAAAGAGAAGATTTGAGGTCAGTCAGTCTTTCGAAGCAAAGATTAGAGAGATCAATTTGCATCATTTTCATCATTATGTTCTTTTGCTTTATCTCTAAGGCGTTTATTAACGGCATAAATAATAAAATAAAGGCCGCCAAAAGCAATAATAAGTCCGAACAAGTTAGTGAATGCAGCAATTTTAGGATTTTGGATAATTGGAGCGATTACTTTGGCTATGAACACTCCAGTGAATGAAGTAACCGCTCCTGAAATCCAGAATTTTAAATATGGTTTTTCGATAAACACTATTTCATAGCTGTCAATAATGTAACATAAATAGCAGCTAAAATAGCACTAGTAATCACACCGCTAATATTAATACCTAAAGCATAGGGAAGAATAATTTCTTGTGGATTAACTTCATTTACCGATTTTTGAGCAACTTTTGCAGTAGTAGGCACGCAACTAACACCAGCTATACCGATTGTTGGATTGAATTTACCTTTAGTTACAAAATACATAATGTAGCCACCGATAATACCACCAATACCAGAAATCAATAAGGCAAGTATACCAAGAATCAATAATTTGAAAATTTGAGGATTCAAGATTGTATTAGCTTCGCAAAGAACACCTAAAAGCAAGCCTAAGAAGAAAGTAGCACCATAGAGAATTGGACCTGAAATCAAATTATAGAAGTGAGTCAATCCGGATTCTCTAACTGCAACGCCGATAAATAATGAAAGGAAAAGCGGAGCAGCAACAGGGAAGAGCAAGCACAAAACTGAGCAAGTAATTACAGCAAAAGCCAACTTTTCGCCCGGAGTAATTCTAATAGGATTCTTTTCTTTAGGCATAGACATAGCTCTTAGTTTTTTTGGGACAAGCAACTTAATCAGATACGGATATCCACCATAAGTCAGCCCCAGATATAAGTATGCTACAACCGTTATAGGCACAAATAAGTTTTTGGACAACATCAAAGAAGTATAAAGTACCATTGGACCATCAGCACCACCAACCATCGAGATAGAGGCAGCATCATTGAAGCTTAATCCCATAGCAACAGCAATAGGGAAAGTCAAAATAGTACCAAGTTCAGCCCAAAGAGCAACAAACATACTAGAGAATGGTCTTTGAAGCAAGAAACCAACATCGAGAAGGGCACCAATGCCCATAAATACTAAGCAAGCAATCAAACCATTACTAAAAGTAAAAGTATAAACCGGCTGAAGGAAATTAATTTGAAGAATATTCATTAATTGAGCAGGATCAGAAACGATCGGATCTAAAAACAAAGTACCGTGCTTTCCTCCTTCTAAAAAGAGAACACCTGCATTAACAGAAGCCATACCCAATCCCATTGGAATCATCAATAATGGCTCTAATACTTCTTTCTTACCTAAATAGATAAGAAGACCACCAAGGATAATTAATCCTATTCTGCCAATTGCGATAGTAGGTTCAGAATCTACTAAGGTCGCTATACCCTGAAACAAGTTTAAAATGTTATCAAAATTCATTTTACTAAATCAAGTTTGTTACAAATATTATTTATTAGATTTACCTGCTTTTAAAGCTAAATAAATAGCTTTAATAACAAATACTACAAAAAAAGAAATAATGGCACCTATGCCATATACTAACATCGCAAATGAAAATGAGTCTGTCATATCAATCATTCATTTTATTTAAACAATAGTTACTTAACGTTATGAGAACTCATAACAGATTGTCTTCCGACAATAGCCCAGCTGGAAGTATCAGAATTTTGAATAAATCTGATATGTTTGATCCTATACCTTTTGTTGGTCATAATATATGCAGTAGCTGCCATCACTGCCGCTAATTCGTCCTCGTCTTCAATTGAGTTAGTCTTCGCATTATTATTGGTTCTGTTTCGAGTAGGAACTACAATATTTGGTGTGGAGTTAACATTATGGTTTTGAGGTTCAATTATTGGCTGTGAGGAATTCCATTTATCGAATACGGACTGTGATGCCACTCTTAATATTACTACTAAAAGGATTAATACCACGCTAATTATCAATACATCCATTTCCTAAGCCCATCTATTTTTTTGAAAAAAAATCCTCTGGCAATTACAAAATTATAAAAATATTTCAAATAAAAATCTTTATTTTTTTATTAAAATTAGTAATAATTAATCATTTGTTTTAACTTTTTTAGTTAGCTTTTTTATAAATCTTTTATGAATAAAATAGATAAGTTTTTGCTAAATTTATATTTAGTCAGCTTAAATTAAAAATATTTATAAAAAAATTTTCTATTTAGAATTTGTTTTTTTAATTTGTAGTGTATTTTGTTGTTTAATGGATAAAATATGAGAAAAATATTGGTCATTGGTGCCGCTTCTGCAATAGCACAAGAAACTATTAAGCTATTTGCAAAAGATGGGGATTCAATGTATTTGACAGACCTAAGGTATTCAAGATTGGTTGCTATTAGCGAAGATTTTCAGACTAGATATAATGTTAATGTTTTTATTAAGGAATTCGATGTTCTCGATTTTGATGAGCATAGTAATCTGATTGCTGATGCTGCTGATAAACTTGGGCAAATTGATATTATATTGATAGCTCATGGCACTTTGCCTGATCAACATAAAATGCAGGAAAACTATCTCGATGCAATAAAAGAATTTAACATTAATGGTTTAAGTGTTATTTCTCTTTCGACCGTTGCATCACAGTATTTTGAATCACGTGGTAAGGGTACTTTAGCTGTTATTTCTTCTGTTGCAGGCGATAGAGGGCGCCAGAGTAATTATCTTTATGGAAGTGCCAAAGGTGCTGTCTCGCTATTCCTTCAAGGTCTTAGAAATAGACTAAGCTCTAGCGAGATTAAAGTTATTACTATCAAACCTGGTATGGTCGATACTCCTATGACTGCACATCTGCCTAAAGGTATTTTGTTTGCTAAAGCTTCGGCTGTGGGCAAGGGCATTTATGATGCAATTTTAAAGAAAAAAGATATTGCTTATATTCCCGGATATTGGCGCTTAGTTATGTTTATTATCAAACATATTCCTGAATCTATTTTTAAGAAATTAAAATTATAAATTCCTTCTACATCTTTAATTTTTTTAATGCTTGATCTAATTAGATTTATTAGGTTAAGCATTTTTATTTATGTAAAGTATAATAAAATTGTGTGTTTTTAATTTATTTTTTTTAAAGATGAAGTATTATTACAAACTCAGTAAATCAAACATAATAAAATCATACATTTACTTGTTCTTTTTTATAAGAAAAAATGCTTGACCCTAAAAAAAAGTCAAGCATTCTTTCTAAATAATACTATCTATAAAAGCAATAGATCTTGATTAATTCACAAATTGCTTAGCATAATATTTAGCAGTAAGTTTTTCGCCAGTAGCTTTTTCGATCATCTCATCCCAATAATATTTAGTACCTACACTAAATACTTTTTCTATTAAGAATTTGCCAACTTCAGGCTTGTTAGTATAGCTCATAAGATCTTCAGGTTTTACTTTCAATACTTTTTCAGAAATAGTATAATGAAGTTGTGAAGCAAATAATTCACCTAAGTGATAGTTATGATAATAGCATGGGCTAGTAGCAATATGAATTTTTGTTGCCCAATCCGGCATATTTCTATTAGCAGGACGTTTCAACATTTGGTATTTTTCAACCAAATCCCACCACAACTTATTTAAGTCTTGATCAGGATTTTCATACATAGATTTTTCAAATCTATACATAACTTGCGACCAACGGCTAAAGCATAATTGTTGAAGTCTTAGAGATTTGCGAACTATAGGATCGATTTTAGCAGCTTCTTCGACGCTAATTCCTAAGTTTTCTTGCATCCATTTTGCTTCAGAAGCTTTGCGTCCAAAAATCATAGCAATTGCTTCAGTTGTAAATGTATGAGCAGGAGATTTTAAAGCAAACGGCAAAGTTTTGTCATAATGCTTTTCGTAGAGTGCATGACCATATTCATGAAGCATTGTTTCCATCCATTTGGAATTGTCTTTTACGTTGCAAAGCACTCTAATATCTAAATTATCTCTATCGACATTGATGCAATATGCATGTTGGTTTTTATTTGGTTTTTCGAATAAATCACTTTTTGCAACCATATCTTCGATAGGCAAACCAATCGATTTATAATAATTTTGAGTCAAAACAACTAAGTCTTTGCCTTTATAATATTTATCTAAATCAATATCATAAATAGCTGGTGCTTCTTGGAAAAATCTATTTTGATAGTGCCAAGGCATTAATTCTTCAGGTTTAATATTGCAACGTTTTGCTAAATAATCATCCATTTCTTTCTTTAAAGAAGCAAATGAATTTTTTGTCAAATTATCTAATTCATCAAATAATTTGCTTACATCTTCAGGATTTTGATCTGAAAGTTTTAAGCTCATTTCATGATAATTCTTGAAACCAAGTTCTTTAGCAACTTCATTTCTTAATTTAACGATAGCAATAATATC
>CAZBNQ010000261.1:0-4951 GCA_964493035.1 uncultured Hyphomicrobiales bacterium
TTTACTGATTTTGTGTGCTTTATTTATTTCGATGAACTCTGCTTGGGCAGCCTACGAAACGTTCGTAGCTACTAAGGTAGTTCAACCCGATGGCACACAACTTAATATTTTTGCATCCGGTGATGAATTTTATAACTGGTTGCATGATTCACAAGGATATACTATTATCCAAGACAAAAATACAGGTTGGTATGTTTATGCAGTTAGATCGGGCGATAATATTGTGGCTGGCACAGAAAAAGCCGGAAAAGTAAACCCTGCAAGCTTAAATCTTGAAAAATGGTTGAAATTATCACCTGAAAGAATAATTGCATTAAGAAATCAGTTGTTTCCTATGCCCGAAAAACCAAGCTTAGGCAAAGATGTGAACAAAACTCAAACTTCAAATTTTGGTCAATTACAAAATTTGGTAGTTTTTATTAGATTTTCTGATCAAACAGAATTTAATGATCCGATCAGCTTATATGATAGCCAATTCAATTCAACAAGCAATCCATCATTATATTCATATTTGAAAGATGCATCATATAGCAATCTTGAAGTAATTTCTTCTTTCTATCCTGCTCCATCAGCATCTATGGTTGTATCCTATCAAGATGCTAATCCAAGAGGATATTATAGTCCATATACATCCACTAATACAATAGGATATACAAATGATGGACAAAGAACAAGCCGCGAACATACTTTATTGGTTAATGCAGTTAATGCAGTAAAATCTTCAATACCTTCAAATATTGATATTGATAATGACAATGACGGCTATGTCGATAATGTTTGTTTCTTAGTTGGTGGAACTAATGATGCATGGGCTTCATTATTATGGCCACACCGTTGGGTGCTCTACTCGCAAAATGTTACTATCAATGGTGCAAGAGTATGGGATTATAACTTCAATCTACAGTCTTGGGCTAAAGGCTCAAGAGCGATTAGTGTACTCTGCCATGAAATGTCACACAGCTTAGGCTATCCTGACTTATATCATTATGCCGGCAACGGTATACAACCTGTTGGAAGCTGGGATATTATGGAAGCTGATGGCAATCCTCCACAACATCATAGTGCTTATACAAAATTTAAATATGGCAAATGGATTACAAGTATACCTACAATTACTAGCTCAGGCTGGTATTCATTAAAGCCATTGCATACAAATGCAACAAATAATGCATTTAAAATTCCATCTCCAAATTCTTCGACTGAATTCTTTGTTGTAGAATATCGCCGCAAAGAAGGTATGTTCGAATCATCACTTCCAGGCACTGGTTTGCTTGTCTATCGCATCGATCCTTCAGCCGGTGATGGCAATGCAGATGGTCCACCAGACGAAGTTTATTTATTCCGTCCAAATGGCACTAAAACTGTCAATGGCAATCTTTCTTTGGCTGCTTTCAGTGCTGATGCAGGTCGTACATTTATAAACGACACAGCCAATCCAAAATCATTTTTGCAAAATGGAAGCCTTGGTGGCTTAAATATCTATAATATTGGCCAAGCTAATGCTAATGAAATTAGATTCTACGTTTCTTTTGCTCCTCCTGTTCCTACTTTAGCATTGCCTGCTAATCAATTGACCGGTTTGGATCTCCAACCACAACTTGTATGGAACAAAACAGTTGGTGCTATTAATTGGGGCGTACAAATTGCAAAGGATACTGGATTCACAAATATTGTCTATACAAGTCTTGGACTTACTGAAAATGTATTTGATTTGCCTTTTAGCTTAGAAAACGGTACAAAATACTATTGGAGAGCTAATGCAGGCAACAATAAAGAATATAGCGAATGGTCTGCCTATTGGTCATTTACTACCAAAATGAATGTTCCTCAGTTGGAATTGCCTGTCAATACTGAACCACGTACTTCTGTCAATCCAAAATTTGTTTGGGCAAAAGTAAATGGAGCTCAATATTATACTTTAGAAATTGCAAGCGATGGTTCATTCTCTAATGTGATTTTCTCTGCTACAAATATTATTGATAATTGGTACGAATTAGCTGCAAACCTCGAATATTTCAAAGATTACTATTGGAGAGTCAAAGCACACAATTCAAATGAAGCTACCGATTGGTCAATGATTTATTCATTTACTACTACTGTAGAAAAACCGGTTGTACGCCAACAAACTGAATCTCACATCATTTGCAAAGGCGAATTGTTGAGAATTGACATGATTGCCGATGGTTTGTTCTTAAACTTCCAGTGGTTGAAAGATGGCAAAGAAATATCAGGTGCTAATTTTGCATCTCTACTTTTAGATTCAAGCGGTTACGAACGTTCTTCTTCATATAAATGTAGAATTACTAACTATCCTGGTGGCACAGATACTATCTACTCTCCAACTGTTTATATCTATGTTGCTCAATATGCTGAAATCTTAGAACAAGCTACATCTATGACTGCAAAAGTAGGCGAAACTGCTCACTTTACTTTCAAAGCTCATATTGTTGGATTAGACTATAGCCATCCTCTTCACGTTCAATGGTATAAAGGTGCTACTGCATTAGTTAATAATAGCAAATATGCAGGTGTCAACTCTTCATATATGACAATCAAAAACGTTGAAGCTAGCGATTTTGGCAATGATTATTATGCTGTATTGTGGGGATTCTGTGGAGATACTATTCAAACTCCTATGCTCGCACTTTCAGAATTGGTCAATCCTTTGTATGATACTACAAAAGTTAACTCTTGTATCAATAGTGCAATCGATTTAGATCTTACTCTTACTCCTCCTCAAAATCATACATTCAGATATGAATGGGAAGCTCCTCAAGGTTGTCAGTATACTTTAAATACTGAAGGCAACAAGTTGATGATTAGCAAATTAAGAGATGTTGATACTAAATTTACAAGAATTACTTATTTAATGCCTGAAAATGTATTATATCATGTACTTACTGTCGAAAATACAATTAGCGACAAACCAGTAATAATCAAAGATCTTGATGCAAGCTTGACAGTGAAAAATGGTGATCCATTTGAATTAACTGTTGATGCAAGCTCCGATAATTCTATGACTTATCAATGGTATTTGAATAATACTGAAATTACTGGCGCTACTGATAAATCTTTGATAGTAAACGTTGCTTATAGTGCTTCAGAAGGTAAATATTTCTGCTCTATTAAAAATATTTGTGGCGAAACAAATAGTAAAGAATGCGACCTTAAAGTTGTGACTAAAGCAATGACCGGAATTAATGAAAATGATAATGAAATTGCAATGAATGTTATGCCTAATCCGGCAGGCAACAAAGCAAGAGTATCTTATGTTTTAGATAATGATGGCGTTGTCGATATTACTCTCTATGATGCTCTTGGTAATAGAGTGATGATCAATAATATTAGCAATGCTAAATCAGGTGAAAATATGTTTGAACTTGATTTAAGTAATTTTGCTAATGGTATTTATTATCTTACTATCGAAAGCAATGGAATTAGAGGCAATCATATTATTTCTATCGCGAAATAATTGATTTTTAACTATATTAAGATGCTTGATCTGTAAAGGTCAAGCATCTTTTTTTATATCAAATAGTTATTTTTCTATTATGTTTTCCATCATCTACTAAATGCAAAGACTTAGATTTTCTTATTCCAATATAATAATCGTGCATTGTACTAATCAAGTTAATTTCACTTAATCAATATATTCAAAACCTAAGTTAGCAGCCAAATGTTTCTTTACAAGTTTCTTACATTCATCCATACTAAACATATTAGCTCCAATCAATTCCTTAGCCACCGAACTAACAGCCTTACTTGAAAAGCCACATGGATTGATCATATTGAAATACTCCAAATTAGTTTCCACATTGAAAGCAAATCCATGCATAGTAACTCCACGACTGGCTTTAATCCCAATTGCACAAATTTTCCTTTCCTTAGCTGTTTCAGCATCAAGCCACACACCGGTTGCGCCGGCTTTGCGACCACCTAAAATGCCCATTTCTGCAATTGCACATATAATTGATTCTTCAATTCTAAACACATATTCTTTAATACCAATTTTCAGACAATCCAAGTCAATTATTGGGTAGCCTACAATTTGACCAGGACCATGATAAGTAATGTCACCACCACGATTAGTCTTGACAAACTCAGCATCCAATTGATTTAATTTCAAAATATCGACCAATAGATTTTCTTCATTTCCACTTTTGCCTAAAGTATAAACATGATTATGCTCGCAAAACAAAATATATCCGCTACGATTTTCATCATTTTTCTTAGCCAATAGCTCTGCAAAAAGTTTTTCTTGATAATCCCAAGCGTCATTATACTTAATCTTTCCCAAATCTTCAAATTTTGCTTTATACATTATTTCTCCATTTAAATATGTCTTTCTGCATGATAAGATGAGCGAACCAAAGGAGCACTTTCAACAAATTCAAATCCTTTATCCAATCCGATTTTTTTCAACTCTGCAAATTCTTCGGGGCTGACATATCTCTCAACTTGCAGATGATTCCTTGTTGGTTGCAGATATTGTCCAATAGTCATTATTTTACACCCAACTGCAAGCAAATCGTCCATAGTAGCCAATACTTCTTCAAATGTCTCACCCAAGCCAAGCATTATGCCGGACTTTGCCTTAGAGCTATTAGATTTTGCTATATGTTCAATCACTTTTAAGCTTCTATCGTATTTAGCTTTACTTCTCACCAAAGGAGTAAGTCGGCTAATTGTTTCAAGATTATGCGAAATTATTTCAGGTTTTGCTTCGATTACTAGATCAATCAGTTCAGTTTTTGCATCAAAATCCGGAATTAAAGCTTCAATACTCGTATTAGGGCATATTTCTTTTACTTTTTTGATTGTAAGAGCCCATAATTCGGCTCCTCCATCTTTCAAATCATCTCTATCTACTGAAGTAATAACACAATGCTTAAGATTTAGCAATTTCACTGAATTAGCAACATTATCTGCTTCGCTAATATCAACTGGTAGA
>CAZBNQ010000262.1:0-4950 GCA_964493035.1 uncultured Hyphomicrobiales bacterium
TTTCCATTCATTATGTGTTATGAGCAGAGTATCTTCAATACTTTTGTTAATATTTTTGAAAGATTTTTCTTTAACTCCTGATTGAGCAAAATCTTTCATAGTCTTTACTATTCGACTAACTCTATCAAGACCTTCAATAGATTGGCATATAGCAGGAGGAATTTCACTTAAAAAGAAGTGAATATCTGTCTCCATACTAATCCGATGTATGAGAGCCATAATTTCATTTTTATCTTTGACATCTTCTGATTCGAGTACTTGTTTGATACTATCAACAAAAGTAGTCATCATTTCGTAAGCAGAATTAAGAAAAGCCAGATTATCGCCCATATATTGCAAAGGTGAGTTTAATTCATGTGCAATTCCCGCAGCTAATTGGCCAATAGAATGAAGCTTTTGTGCTAAAAAATTTCTGTTAGCAATCTTCATTCTGTGATTGATTCTGTCTAGCTCGCGTCTATCAATAATATTTTTATAGATTACGCCGGCAATGTTTGTTAAGAATGATAATAAAGCTATAGAATGATCATCAAATAAATGCGATTTGGTTGATGAAATTGCAAAAGTTCCCAGACATTCTTCATTTCTTATAATTGGTATAAATAATCGAGATTTAATTGAAATTCCTTTGGGAAACAATTCATCGAAAGTATGAGATTCTTCGTCTACATCAGGTATATAAATAAGACGCCTTTCAGCCCATGCTCTTCCGGGATGTCTTTGCATGGCAGTGGTTTCTGCCTTTTTTCTCTCATTTAAACTCATACCTTTCGATGATACGAGTTTTAGCCTGTTGTTTGCAGAATCGTATATGTATAATGCCATGTAATCAACGGGAGCTATGTCGTAGATGATTTTGGATACTGTATCTATCAGCGAACGTAAATCTTCGACTGAAGCTAATCTTAGAGCAATTGCTTCAATATCTTTCAAATAATCTATATTTTCTACAGCGCTTATCATTTTTTACCTAATCATTCATATACTAAAATAGCAAAATATTTGCATATATTTATTTAAAATAAGTTAATTCTAATTACTTATATGAGTTAATTAGTATTATTAATTCTATGTGCTAAACAATAAGTTAACTGAAAATACAATCAAACATAAAAAAAATCGTTGAAACCATTACTATTTTTACAAATATTAATGATTTAGTTATGGTTAATTTAAATGATGCTTTTATAGAAGAATTATATTATGAGTATCTTAAAGACCCGGATTCTGTTAGTAATGAGTGGCGAGATTATTTTGGTAAACAAAATAGTGAATTGCCTCCTATTGCTGTAAAATCAATCCAAGCTCAAACAATTTCGCAAAATAAATCTAACGAAAAAATACAATTAAGACCCAATGAAATTGCTGAACCACTGATGTCTATAGCTTCTAAAATTTCTGATAATATGGAAGAAAGTCTTTCTATTCCTACTGCTACATCTGTTAGGACAATTCCTGTAAAAGCATTAGACGAAAATAGAAGGGTAATTAATAAATATCTTACAAAAATGAAGCGCAAGAAAATATCATTTACTCATATTCTTGCCTGGGCGTTAGTTAAAACGTTAAAAAAATATCCTGCTCTTAATGACTCTTTTGCACTAATTGATGGCAAACCGCATAGAATAAAAAAATCTGCGATTAATATTGGTTTAGCAGTTGACCTTACTAAAAAAGATGGTAGCAGGCTTTTGCTTGTTCCTAATATTAAATCAGCCGATAAACTTCAATTTAAGCAATTCATTGATGAATATGACAGGCTTATCGATAAAGCTCGTAATAATAAATTGGATATTGATGATCTTCAAGATACTACTCTAACATTGACAAATCCCGGGATGATTGGTACAACCCACTCCAATCCCAGATTGATGAAAGGGCAGGGATTGATCGTTGCTACTGGTTCTATTGATTATCCTACTGAGTTTCAAGCTGTTAAGCCGGAAGCTTTGACTGACTTAGCTGTCTCCAAAGTTGTTACAATTACTTCTACTTATGACCATAGAATTATTCAAGGTGCTGAATCTGCTGAGTTTTTAGCGTATGTCAATAGATTATTACTCGGTTATGATAATTTTTACGATCAAATATTTGTTAGTTTAGGAATACCATTTGAACCAATCAGATGGGAAACAGATGTTGCTAATAAAATTGTTTATCATTCTGAAATAGAAGAAAAAGTAGAAAAAGGCGCTCATGTGATGCAAATGATTAATGCATTTAGGGTGAGAGGCCACTTGCTTGCTTCTGTTAATCCACTCGGGATGGCTTCTTATTACTATCCAGAGCTCGACCCTGCATTTTATGGATTTACTATTTGGGATTTGGATAGAGTCTTTCATGCTGAAGATGTTTGGGAAAAAAATAATCTTCCACTTCGCGAAATTATCGAAAAATTACGCGAATCATATTGCGGCGCTATCGGATATGAATTTATGCATATACAAGATCCTGATAAAAAGAATTGGATTAAGGAAAAAATTGAAATTAGCAAAAAATTTGTCGATCTGAGCAAAGATGATAAAATTAGAATATATAAAAAATTGACAGAAGCTGAACAATTTGAAAACTATTTGCATACCAAATTTGTTGGCCACAAGAGATTTTCCCTCGAAGGTGGAGAATCTGTAATTGTAATGCTCGATGAAATGTTTCAAATTGCAGCCGACGAAAAATTAAATTCAATAGTTTTGGGTATGGCACATCGCGGAAGACTTAACGTTTTAGTTAATGTCATGGGCAAAAAGCCTGAAGCAATTTTTAACGAGTTCGATGGCGATTTTGATGCTGATAATTATCAGGGGTCAGGCGATGTTAAATATCACTTAGGTGAAAAATCTGTTTTCGAAAGTGCTAAAGGAAATAAAATTAACGTTATTTTGTCTCCTAACCCCAGCCATTTGGAATTAGTCGATCCTGTGATTGTCGGTATTGCTCGAGCAATTGATAATCAAATCCAAGATGACAGTTATTCACAAGCTTTACCTATTATTATTCATGGTGATGCTGCATTTGCAGGGCAAGGTATTGTAGCAGAAACTTTAAATCTATCGCAACTTGACGGCTATAAAACCGGTGGAACTATTCATATTGTTATTAATAACCAAATTGGATTTACTACTTTTGTTGAATTTTCGAGATCTACTGTTTATGCTACTGACATTGCAAAAATGATTCAAACTCCGATTCTGCATGTAAATGGCAACGATCCAGAAGCAGTGTGCAATGCTGCTGCCTTTGCTATGGAATACAGAAATAAATTTGGTAGTGATGTGATTATCGATATGCTTTGTTATAGAAAATATGGGCATAATGAAAGCGACGAACCAACTTATACTCAACCTTTGCTTTATAAAAAGATTAAATCTCTTCCTCAGGTTTCGAGTATATATGAAAAATATCTCCAAGACGAAGGTATTTTAAATAAAGAACTTAAAAGTCAATTGTTCGAAGAATTTAAATCAAGGCTTGATAATTCTTTTACTATTCGTAAAGAAAAAAAGAATGACAAAAAGTTTGTTAATTATGTAAAAGCAGGTAAGACTTTAACTCCTTATTTCACTGCAATCCCAGATGGAGAAATAAGACGTATTACACATGCCCTAACAGAATTGCCTGAATGGTTTAAGGCTAACCCCAAAGTACTTAGCTTGCTAAAAAAACGTAGGGAAATGGTAGAATCTGACCAGTCTGCAATCGATTGGGCAATGGGTGAAGCACTCTCAATTGGCTCCATTTTGTTGGAGGGCAGACAAGTAAGGCTCACAGGCCAAGATTCACGTCGTGGCACTTTCAGCCAGCGTCATGCTGTATTGACTGATGTTGTTTCCGAAGAAATTTATATTCCTCTCAATAATATTGATAAGGATCAAGGTAGATTAAGAATCTGGGATAGTCCGCTATCGGAAGTTGCAGTTATGGGATTTGAGTTTGGATATAGCACAATCGCAACAAATGACCTAACTCTATGGGAAGCTCAATTCGGAGATTTTGCTAATAATGCCCAGACAATGATTGATCAGTTTATCTCATGTTCTGAAGTAAAATGGGGACAAACCTCCAGTCTTGTTTTACTTTTGCCTCATTCTTACGACGGCCAAGGTCCTGAGCATTCCAGTGCTAGATTGGAGCGTTATTTGCAGATGTGTGCCGAAGAAAATATGATTGTATGCAATTTGACCACTCCTGCTCAGTATTTTCATGTGCTTCGACGTCAGCTCTTCATGACAAATAAAATGCCTTTGATTATAATGACTCCAAAGAGTATGCTAAGACATCCTCAGGCTGTATCTCCAATTGATGAATTCACTCATGGCGAATTTCAACATTTAATTGATGATTCTATTGTCGATAAAAATAGTGTTACTCGCATATTGATGTGTACTGGCAAAATATATTATGAATTGCTCGAAGAAAGAGAAAAACAACAGAAATTTGATACTGCAATTGTTCGTTTGGAGCAGATATATCCATTTCATGAGGATCTTTTCCAAAAAATTATTGCTTCTTATCCTAATGCTAAAGAGTTTGTTTGGGTACAAGAAGAACCGAAAAATATGGGATCTTTCTATTTCTTAATGCCAATTCTCTTAAAACAATTAATGAATAAATTAAGTGTTTATTATGTTGGCAGGAAAGAAGGTGCAGCTACAGCTACAGGATCGTTCAAACGTCATTTGGAGGAGCAATCAAATATTCTTAAATCTTCGTTTGACAGTATATTATATGATAAATTGATATAGATTGCCGATTATTATGGGTAGTCTCTAAGTTAAAATCGAATCTTTAGAAAAATTTATTTTTTCTTTTCTGTAGAGACAGGTCTCAGACCTGTCTCTTCAAATTTAAATAAAGACTCTTTTTTTATTAAATTATATTACAATTGAGACAGGTCTTAGACCTGTCTCTACTAATTTAATAAAGACTCTTATTTATTGAATTATATTACAT
>CAZBNQ010000263.1:0-4950 GCA_964493035.1 uncultured Hyphomicrobiales bacterium
TCTCAAATATGAACAATTAGTTCATCCCGAACCAATATTAATCAAAACTTTAAATAATGCACATACTCGTTTTGTGGATAATATTGATGTTTCAGACTATGGAAAATATTTTGCTAGTATTGGTTCCGATAAAAAACTAAAAATTTGGTCTACGGAAGATTTTTCTAATACTTTGACTTATGATTTCGACTCCAATCAAAATTTATATGATGTTGCATTTATTGATTTTGATAGAATAGCTGTTGCATTAGATTCATCTATAAGTATTTATTCAATATCAAAACAAAAAATAGTAAAAGAATTTAGAAATATCTCTGATAATATTGTTAGAGACTTATCACTCAAAGATTCAATCTTAACTGCCGCTTCTTATGATGGAAAAGCTTATTTAATTAATGTTTTAGATTATTCTTTATCTTCAAAAATTATCAATCTCAGTGATCAATTGTATTGTATAGATATTAGTGATGATTTGTCAAAAATATCTTGTGCCGGTGCATTAGGTAATATATATATTTATGACATTAGCGGAAATTCGATGCAAATTATTGAAAATGCTCACGGCGAAAATAATCAAAATAAGACGATTTGGAGTGTGAATTTCAATAATGATAGTCTGATTGTGTCTGCTGGAGTCGATTCAAAAGTAAAAATATGGGACTTTAGAACTAAGAGATTAATACATCAAATGGATGCTCATAGATTTCATGTTAGAAAATCTATTTTTTCTAATAAAAAAGATGAAATTATAACATGCTCACTTGATAGTTCAATAAGATTTTTCAATTCAATATCTTCAAAAGAGTACCCATATAATTTGAATTTCAATGCCCAAGTAACATCTATTGCCTTGTCAAAAAATTCTGATACAATTTATACTTGTGGAAGAGATGGATCAATCAAAATATGGAGACGACCTGAGTCATTGATCATAACAGATTATATTGAATTTTATCCTAAATTCTTAATTAAAGTAAAAATCCCATTTGTCTATTCAGAGATTGGAAAAGTGTCAAATTTACAAATTCAATTCGATCACATTTATGATAGAGATTCAACTAAAGTAGATGCCGAAAAGATAATTAGAGTAGGATTATCAAAAAAAGCATTTGATTTATATCCAAATGAAGAAGAACAAATAAGTTACGATTATGAAAATATTTACTTGAATTTTAAAAATGATGATATTTTCAGTATTAAGACAAAAGAATTAAAACTTCTAACATTGATTTCAAATATTAAAACGAGTAAGGCTATTATCGACACAATAATAGATAAAAGCAACAAATTCGTTTTTAAATATGATATAGATTCTATCGAAATAAACTCCGGATGCAGTTTTAGTAATAATACTGATTTGATTATTGATGGAAAAGGCTTAATTTTAAAAGCTGTTCAAATTGATAAAAAAATAAAATTCAATTTAGAAATAGTTGAAGATGGTAATTATAGCTTAGAATTATATAACATAGCCGGACAAAGAATTGAAACAATACTTGATAGCGGATTGAAATCAAGCCAAAAGGATTTTGAGTTTTTTTCGTCTGATTTAATAAGTGGCTTGTATTTTGGAGTTTTAAATACACCGACTATAACAAAAACAATAAAAATATTGTTAATAAATCCTTAATTTATATAAATATTTGTGATTACTTTGATAATTAGATATTATTTTTGTAACTTGAAATAAAATTAAGAAAATTGTGCGAAGTAAGTTAGTAAAATATTGTTTGCTGTTTGTAATTATAACAACCCATAAGTTATGGGGACAATCTGCATTGGGTGATTTTCATGAAATGGAAAAACTTCCGAATGGAGATACATTAGTTCTCAACCGTACATATGGTGATTTTTGGTACGGTGGATTTGCGGGATTTAGCATGTCTTATTATCATGGTGATTTGAATCAATACCAAAATCCGGCAATACCACCAAGCTCGGCAAATCCTATAGTGTCGTTCGATCCGGTAGTAGGAATCGGACCATTAGCAGGATTATTTTTTGAATATCAAAAGCCAAATGATTATTGGGGATATTTCCTAAAATTGAATATTCTTGATTTATCACATTTTGTTGCAAAAACACCGATACAGGATATATATTATAAGACAAGATACGATTTGGATGCAAATAATTATAATATAACAATTTCGCCATCAGTCCGATATAATTTATTGGAATTCTTTTATGCATTTTCCGGATTAGATGTCGGTATTAATGCAGGTTTTGATGCAAAACAAAAGAAAGTATTTACTAATACCGGTTCAATAGATCAAGTAAGCAAGAGTTCACTCAACAGTTCTAATACAAAAGTTGGATTGCATTTTGGGCTTGGATTCGAATTTTTACTTGCTGATATTAATAGCAGAGCCAGAGCTAAATTCAACCCGACAGTAAGTTTGCATTATGGTTCAAATATGATTTCTGAAATGAAATCTTCTTGGCGATCATTCGATCTAAGGTTTGGTATTACTCTTAAATTTGCGCCTGATAATATTGATTATGATACTTTGTTCTTCAATCCATATTGGGAAGAACCTCCTGTTTATATTGTTACAATCAAAGATGAACGAGGTGTAGAATTTGCCGGATTTAAACCATTAAATCCGGAAATACTTGATGTTGAACTAAGAGAAAGACCATCAGAAATTGCTCAAAATATTAGTGCAGTCGAAGATACAGCACGAATTGAAGAAGTTGTTGCTACAACTCAAGAACCAGTGAAAGAACCAATAAAATCTAAGCAAAAAATAAAACAAAACACTCAAAAGACTTATACTTTCAGCACATCCAATTCGACAGCAATAAACAAAGACCTATCAGAATATTTGGATGCTGTAGCCGATTTTTTGTTGGCTAATAAAAATTCTGAAGTTCGTGTCAATGCACACTCAGACAACTTTGGAACTCCAGAAGAAAATCTTTTGAAATCAAAACAGCGAGCAGAAGCTGTACAAAAATATTTGATAAGAAAAGGTGTACCTTGGAATAGAGTGCTAATCACTTGGCAAGGTTCACTTAAACCTGTTAAACCAAACGATACACCAGCAAATCGAAGAGCCAATAGGCGTGTCGAAATTGTAGTTGTACCAAAATAAGAGGGTGATAATGGACAGTAGTAAACTTATTTGTGTTATTGAAGATAATACACCTATTAGGAAGCTTTTCTGCACTCTTCTCAAGAAAAGCGGATATAATACAGTTGATTTTGAAGATGGAAGTTCTGCATTAGAATGGATGAAAGGAAACCAACCAAACTTGATTCTAATGGATATTTTGCTTCCGGATTTGAATGGTACGGAATTGATTGGATTAGTTAGGGCTATTGATGGATATGCTTCTACTCCTATAATCGCGGTAACCGGATTTGCCGGCAACCAAGATAGAACCAAATTCTTGGAGATTGGTTTCAACGGTTATATTTCTAAACCGATTAATACTTCCAGTTTTGTTAGTGATGTAGAACAATTCTTAGCTTAGTATAATGGAAAAAGTTAATAATTCATATGAAAATATTGTTAAGCAGGCTTCTTCAAATAAAAGCATTATTTTTGACTTTTCGAAGACTTATCCTGCTTATATTGTTCTGATTGTGCTGCTTGCCTTGTCGGCTGCTGTGTTCTATATGACTAATCAAAGTGTTGAGTCCGATCGAAAAGCAGAATTTAATAAATCAGTCAATTCTGTTGTTTCTAGAATTGAAACACAAATGCAACGCAATTATCAAATCGTTCAGTCTATGCAAGGCTTGTATAAACAAAATGTTCAAGTAGTTAGAGAATATTTTGAATTATATGGTGCTGTCCCTGCAAAAACTTATACCTCTATTATGAGTTTGGCTTATGTACCAAAAGTATTAGGCGAAAATTGGGAGACTTATCATTTTTATGCTCGCAGCCAAGGTTATTATGATTATAGATTGACTCCTGCAGGAAAAAGAGATTTGTATTATCCTGTTGAGCATATTGTGCTTTTTGATGCAAATGTAAATAGACTTGGCTTCGACTATGCTACCGATGCTTTTGCTAAAGAAGCTATCGAAAAAGCTAGAGATAATAATGAATTTACTGCTACTGATGCTTATAATGTAAGACCTGATACATTAGGTTTCCTTCTAATTGCTCCTATTTATAATCGCGAAGCTTTGAGCAATCCGAATTTTGATAAAATCAAAGAATTTCAAGGTGCTTTGGTTCTCGAACTTAATGCAGTCAACTTCTTCGAAACTGCATTGACAAGTGATAAAAAAGTGATTTCTGATACTAGTTTGGTATTTGATTTTAAATCTGCTAATGGCAATACATTTCTTTATAAATCAAAAAATTATGGATTATTAGAAACCGGATATAAACCAGTTGTAGAAGGTATTGTTAAAATTAAAGTTGCTGATAGAGAATTTGTTGGGCATTTCTATGCAAATCCTGGATTTGGTGGAAGCTTCCAAGCAGTTCTTCCTTTTTTGGCAACTGCGGCCGCGGTGATTTTATCCTTTACTTTCTTCGGTTTTATTATTTCTGTAATGACAAGCCGTTCGCGTGCTTTGGATTTGGCAGAAAGAATGACTCGTTCGCAAAGACGTATTCTCGAATCTTCAAAAGATTTGATCGGCGTTTTAGATTTCTCAGGACTTTGGAAATCTCTCAATCCGGCTTCTCTTCCAATTTTAGGTGTAGATCATAATGCAATTATTGGTACTTCTATTTTGGAATATTTTGTTGAAACTGCCGACGAAACAAAATTCAAAGAAATGATTCTGAATTCAGGCGATGAAACTACACATAAATATGATGTATTGATCAAATCAAAAAATAATGAGAACAAATGGATTAACTTTAGTTTCACTGTTTCTAAAACCGACAACCTTATATACTGTATTGGTAGAGATGTTACTCTCGAAAAAATTGCTGAAGAAGAAGCTAGAATTAAAAGTAATCAAATTGAATTGGCTGG
>CAZBNQ010000264.1:0-597 GCA_964493035.1 uncultured Hyphomicrobiales bacterium
TAAATACCCATGGATTAGATATTGAACTCAATACAATTGGTGAATATTTCAAAATAATTGAAAAAAAATACAAAAGAAAATCAGATTAAATTTAAAAAATTGAGTTGGACTAAACAAGAAAAACGAATATTACCGGATGTACTATTGCACTGTGGAAGTAATTCTACTGGATTTGTAAATTAATTTGAAAAATCGACTGGGTTATTGATTTATGATGAGCGTGATGACGAGTCAAAATCATAAGAGAATAGAAAAGAAATAGTGAGAGAACTATTAGAATGTATAAAATCGACATTGGATAGATTAGAAGTGCAGTTAATATTAAAACCCAAAAAAATATATTTATAAGATGATGATTGTTACTTAATATTACAATTCACTTTCTGATAAATATGAAAAATTGAGTATTTTTATAAAATCTTGTAAAATGACAAATAAATATGAAGAAATTTATGATGAAAAAAGGAAGAAATATTATTTGGCTAATCTTTGCGGTTATATTATTAATTATATTCTCATTAGTAATAATAAGTATAATAGAAATATTTTGGCCTGCAAGAATAATAATTAATAATGATTATTATGTTGGTAATTTAA
>CAZBNQ010000264.1:607-4939 GCA_964493035.1 uncultured Hyphomicrobiales bacterium
TGATTGCTCCGAATGAATCCCGCATCGAATGCGATACAATTCTGGTAAACAAAACCTGTAAAGATGAATTGTTGAAATCAAGGAATACAATTCCGTTTGATAGTGATAATACAGTGCATTTTGAAAATGATTCGATAATGGAATTAAATCTGAATTTGATTAGTCTTAAAACAGGAATTAAAAAAGAAGATTTAGTAGGTTCTGGTTATTATAACTTTTCATGGAATTCGCTTAATCAGTATTATTTAGTAATTGAAAATAAAGATATTGATTCTATAAAATTAGATATGGTATATAATAAACTTAAGACAGAATTATTACACAATAATAATTACAAATTTCAAGATAATTATCATACTGGACAATATTCTGGAATCAGGATGAAATATAGGTCTATTAATATGTATTGTTATAAATTAATAAAGAAAACTGATGACAAATATTATATGGAGTTGGTTTTAGAGTGGAAAAATGAATAGAGACTTATTTGAGCTCCGAAATTAATCCAATCAAGTACATAGTTTAGATAATGATTTTAAATATGTAAAGTATTATTGGTCCTAAATAATTTGTCATGAAAATAAATTATAAATATTATCAATGTAAATTTAATAAAAATGAAAGCAAAAAGAAAATATTAATGACGACGCTAATTCTTATATTGAGTGTTATGAACTGTTTTATTCAAAATTATGAGCTATATATGTATTATAATCTTCAAAATGGATGAATTGTATCAAGTTGGATGTACAATAAAAGAATTAAAACAAGATGAGCAATCAAAAGATCTATGGCCCATGTCATTTTCTTTTTTTAATATTACAATAGCTTATTATGACTCAACAAAACAATTTTATTATTGTGTAGAATCTATACTTAAAGGTGAAAGAGTTTATGATTTAACCAAAATGGATAAAATTTGTAAATGTATACATATTATAAATATGGAAGCTGACGAAATATTAAAAAAATACAAAAGAAAATCAGATTAGATAATGGAAAAATCCGGCAAATACTTTTATAGAAAACAAATAAATTTAAACATTAGTATTTATTATGAAATAAAAAAGCTTCCGAAATATTATTATTCCGGAAGCTTTATTGTTATATATTCTTACTATTTGTAAGGATTGAGCAAATGCTTATTTCTTGAA
Source organism: uncultured Hyphomicrobiales bacterium (assembly GCA_964493035.1). Taxonomy (GTDB): domain Bacteria; phylum Bacteroidota; class Ignavibacteria; order Kapaibacteriales; family UBA2268; genus JAUQWR01. The sequence goes on from CAZBNQ010000264.1 coordinate 1,762, forward strand.
CCTAATTTATGGTCATTTTTGTCTTTGTCTGAATTAACCTTAAACTTGTTCATTAATTGTATGAGTTGTTCAGTCATTTTTGCTAATTCATCAGAAGTATGAGCCACATCTTCGACTCTGTGAGCAGAATCGGCAGTAACTTTGGAAATAGAAACAACATTTTTGGAGATTTGCTCGCTGGTAGCGGATTGTTCTTCGCTAGCGGCAGCAATCTGATTGATCATATCCAAAACTTCCTGAGTAGAAGCCAAAATCTGTTGCAAAGAAGCACCGGCTTTATCTGCAAGCTCGATACCACTTTTCACTTCTTCGTTGCCTCTATTCATAGCGACAACAGCACCTTCGGTTTCGCTTTGAATGCCTTTGATCATAGAAGCAATTTGTTTAGTAGCTTCGGTAGTTCGTTCAGCCAATTTTCTAACTTCATCGGCAACAACTGCAAAGCCACGACCCTGCTCTCCGGCGCGTGCGGCTTCGATAGCAGCATTTAGAGCCAAAAGGTTAGTTTGGTCTGCAATATCATCGATTACAGAAATAATTTCACCAATTTGCTTGCTGGATTCGCCAAGTTTTTGGATATTCTCGGCAGAATTTTTGACAACAGATGCAATATCGCGCATTTTTGTAACAGTTTGCGATACGACTGCACCACCTTCGGTAGCAGCTTGTCCGTTTAGTTGAGCTACTTCAGCAGTTTTATTTGCACTCATAGCATTTTCAGTAACAGTACGAGACATTTGTTCGACTGCAGAAGCAACCTCATCAGCTTGAGCACTTTGCTCTTGCGTTGCAGCAGCAAGAGATTCCGCAGTTGCAGAAATTTCGACAGCCGAGCTGGCAGAAGTGTGAACTGCATCAAGGACTTCAGAAATAAGATTATCGAGAGATTCAGCTAATGTGTTAATATCAGATTTGAGTTTAGCCAAATCGCCGTTATATTCGCCATGCATGCGTATAGTAAGATCGCCAGTAGCAAGCACACCAAGCACTTCGCCGGCTTCGTTAATTGGCTCAATAACTGCATCTAAAGTATGATTGACACCTTCAACAATCTTGCGGAAGTCGCCTTGGTGGCGGGTCGCTTCAGCACGTGTCTGCAATCTGCCTTCGATAGCCGCATTTGCAAGCATATTGGCATCAGCAACAAGAAGTTCGACAGCATCGATACATTGATTCAAATTATTCTTGATTTCGTTGAAATCGCCATTATAATTGTCTGTGATTTTTGGAGGAATATCGCCTTTAGAAATACGATCAACATATTCAGCAGCAACATTGAGAGGACCAATTACAGAATCGAGAGTATCATTGACCCCTTTAACGATTGCACGGAAATCGCCTTGATGCTTCATTGCATCAGCGCGAGTATCAAGTTTGCCATCGACTGCGGCTTTTGCAAGCATTTTAGCATCAGTAACAAGTAGGTTTACTGCATCGATACATTGATTCAAGTTATTCTTAATTTCGTTGAAATCGCCATTGTAATTGTCAGTGATCTTAGGTGGAATATCGCCTTTAGCAATGCGATCAACATATTCAGCAGCAACATTAAGAGGTCCTATTACCGAATCGAGAGTATCATTGACACCTTTAACTATTGCACGGAAATCGCCTTGATGCTTCATTGCATCAGCGCGAGTATCAAGTTTGCCATCGACTGCGGCTTTTGCAAGCATTTTAGCGTCAGTTACTAATAAGTTGACAGCATCAATACATTGATTCAAATTATTTTTAATTTCGTTGAAATCGCCATTGTAATTATCAGTAATTTTTGGAGGAATATCGCCTTTTGAAATACGATCCACATATTCAGCAGCAACATTGAGAGGTCCAATTACAGAATCGAGAGTACTATTTACACCTTGCACGATTGCTCTAAAATCACCCAAGTGTTTATTAGCATCAGCTCTGGTATCCAATTTACCTTGGATAGCAGCTTGGGAAAGCATATTAGCATCTTTAACAAGCAGATCGACAGCATCGATACATTGGTTCAAATTATTCTTGATTTCGTTGAAATCGCCATTGTAATTATCAGTAATTTTAGGAGGAATATCGCCTTTAGAAATGCGATCTACATATTCAGCAGTAACATTTAATGGACCAATAACTGCATCTAAAGTTTCATTAAATCCAATAGTAATATTTTGAAATTCACCTTGGAATTGTTTGATATCAGCACGAGTATCAAGTTTGCCATCAACAGCAGCTTTCGATAGTCTATTCAATTCAGTTGTAAGTTTCTTCAATGTAGAAACCATTTCTTTCATTGAATTGAGCAAAATTCCGGTTTCATCTTTAGCTTTAGTATCAAGATCGACATTGATATTGCCTTTAGCAATAGAATCTGCAGCAGCAACAGCTTTAGACAATGATTTTGTGATTCCCTTAGTAATCATGAATGCCATTAATATAGCAAAAGCTAAAGCGAAAATTGCTAAACCAATAATTACAGTCTTTAGTTTTTGATATGTTTCATGAGCATCTTCAATTGATTTATAAGTCAATTCAGTTTGATAAGCAACAAGAGTATTGTAATCATCCATATATTCTTGCTGACTTTTTCTCATATCAGTAAGTAACAAATTAACTGCTTCCTCTCTTTTTCCAGTATTATAAAGCTCTAAGAGTTTAGTTCTGTCTTGCAAATAAGCTTTTCTATGCTCTGCAATTGATTTCAGAATTTCTTTACCTTTATCGCTAGTAATAGTTTTGTTCAAAGTATCCAGAGTTTTAGTGATCAAATCAGAAGTTTTGTCCAATCTTTCTTTTTCAACTTTAATTTTTTCAGTTTCAATCGGATTAAGAATGATAATATTTCTTATTGATCTGGCAGCTGTGTTTAATTGATTAAGTACTCTATTCGCCTGCTCTACTTTTGGCATTCTGTCAACTTTTGTTTTTTCCATTTCGTCATTTATACTACTTAAGCTATTAAGAGAAACAAATGCGATTATAAGGAGGAAAAAAATAACAAGAGAAAATGCAATACTTAGTTTTACCCCAATTTTCATATACGACTCCATTATTTGTTAATAAGTATATGCCATGTTATCGACATATTTTGTCCAAACTTCAGTTTTAGTTCAAACGGAAGTAAAAGTTTTTTGTTTTAAAATTAATAAATTAATATTTTGTAATTCATAATTTTTCTTTGGAATATTAATTTTCTTTGTTA
>CAZBNQ010000265.1:0-4935 GCA_964493035.1 uncultured Hyphomicrobiales bacterium
AAAAAACGTGCTGATTCTGTTAAAAATGCTTTGGTTAAAGATTATTCAATCGAAGCAGGAAGAATCGAAACTGATGGTAAGGGCCAAACAGAACCAATCGAACCAAATACAAGTGCTCAAGCAAAAGCAAATAATAGAAGAGTCGAAATTATTAAAATTAAATAAAGTGAATTGAGAGGATATGAGAGAGGTTTGTAATTTTTTACTGCCTCTCTTTTTTTTATTTGAACATCAAAATCTTGAGACAAGAATTAAGGCTTAGAGTGAAGTAATGATAAGAAAATATTGAGAGGCAGGCATTATGTTCCTGCCTCATATATTATTTTTGCGATTGGATAAATTTTTCGATTCTTTCTAAGTCTTCAGGAGTATCAATACTGATGAATTCATTAGGAGTTTCGACACATAAGAACTTGAATCCTTTTTCTAAAAGGCGCAATTGTTCGAGCTTTTCAGTCAATTCAAGATCTGACTGAGGCAGAGAAACAAACATTTTGAGAGCACCGGATTTATAGGCATAAATTCCAATATGTTTCCAATAATCTCTTTTAGCCAACCACACAGACTTATCTTCGTCTCTAAAGAAAGGAATTACGCTTCTAGAGAAGTAGATAGCAGTATTATCATCTCCAAGCACAACTTTAACAATCGAAGGGTCGTCGAGATCATCGATTTTATCAACTTTTTTTATAAGAGTGCCAACATCAAATTTTGAGCAGCAAAATTTACAGATCAATTTATCGATATCATCAGCATTGATCAGAGGTTCGTCGCCTTGAATATTTAAGACAATATCGGCATGCTCGCCCAAACGGCAATAAGCCTGAAAAATTCTATCAGTGCCAGAAGGAAGCTCGGGATCAGTCATCACAAAATCAGCATTAAAATCGCGACAAACCTGAGCAATTCTTTCGTCGTCTGTAGCGATGACAGCTTTGGAGAGCAATTTAGATTTAGAAACATTTTGCCATACTCTAATAACCATAGGGATGCCGTCGATAAGAGCAAGAGGCTTTGCAGGAAGCCTAGTGGAAGCATACCTAGCAGGAATAATACCAATAGCTTTTTCCATACTATTCAATAACCTTAGGTACTTTGATAAAGTTTTCATTTTTCTTAGGAGCATTTTTCAAAGCATCCTGAAGGCTCAAAGAAGGTTTTATAAAGTCGTTTCTCATAATATTTTCGAGATCGACAACTTGAGTGAGCGGCTGGACACCATCGAGATCTAATTGATTAATAGTATCGATATAGCCCAAAATTTTAGAAAATTGCTCAGCAAACTCATCGATTTGCTCAGGAGCGAATTCAAGATTAGCCAATCTTGCGATATGTTCAACAGTTTCTTTCATATAAAATCCGAATAAAAAACAGAGTACAAAATTAAGTAAAAAAGATAAAAGTAGAAAATAGAAGAAAAAAACACAGTAAAAAACGGAGAATTAAAGCACTTATTAAAATAAATGAAATAAATGTTTTGTATATTTGGAAAATAATAATAATTTTGTAGTTCTATAATAATTGCATTTTAAAAAATGCTAATAAGCAAGGCTAAATTAACTAATTAAAATTAGGAGCAAACATGAGCTTACGCCGTGTATATGAAAGCACAATCATAATCAATGCGGCTTTAGAAGATCCGGATATTGATGCAGTAATCACTAAGGTTACTAATTACATCGAAAACCATGGCGGCGAAATAATGGAAATCAACAAATGGGGACGCCGTCGTCTTGCTTATCCGATCAACAAAAAGTACAACGGATATTATGTCCACATAATATTCAACTCATTAACAAGTGTCGTGCCGATACTTGAACGTTTCTTAGTACTCGAAGATACAGTACTACGCCATTTGACAGTAATCTTGCCGTCAAGACTTCGTGAATTGCGTCAGCAAAGAGCCTTAGCAGAAGGCAAACAAGGCAGCGGAACAACAATCAGCGGTAGCGAAGAAGCTAAAGCAGCCAAAGAAGCAGCTAAAGAAGCTCGCGAAGCAGCCAAAGAAGCAGCACGCAATGCTAAAGAAGCTCGATACAGAGAAAATCAAGAAAAAGATCAAGCTAATGAAGAAAAAACTGAAGAAGCTCCTGCTGTAGAAGCTGAAGCTTAATTTATTGAAAGAATTAATAATAATAGATCAGGAATTTAAAAATGAAAGTTATACTTCGTCAGGATGTAGACAAGCTTGGTAAGATGGGCGATACTGTCACTGTTAAAGATGGCTACGCACGCAACTATCTTCTCCCAAGAGAATATGCATACATCGCTACTCCAGGCGCAATCAAACGCCTCGAAGCAGAACGCCGCCAATACGAAAAACGTATGGAAAAGGCTAAAGCTTCTGCCGAAGAACTCGCGGCTAAATTAGCTGATTTGCAAATCAGCCTATCGATGAAAGTTGGCGAAGAAGGCAAGCTTTATGGTTCGGTTTCTACTCAAATGATTGCTGCTGAACTTACTGCTCGCGGGTTTGATATCGATAAACGTAATATTATCATTGAAGAACCTATCAAATCTTTGGGTATTTTTGATATTAAAGTTAAGCTTCATACTGAAGTTTTGGCTACTCTCAAAGTTTGGGTTATCAGCGAAGAATAGTTCTCTAGATTTTTATGATAAAAGAGACTATCGTTTGTGATGGTCTCTTTTTTTTTATCTTTCATATTTCCAATTGCCATCTCCGCATGCGACGAATCCCATATGCTCCCAAAATCCTATCGCTGTTTGGCGCACTCTGTCGGCAATCAATATCTCATACTTTTCTTTAGCTGCTTCAATAAAATATTTTCCATATCCTTTGCCTTCATATTCTTCGAAAATATTTATTGAATAGATTATTAATCTATTATCAGAAATTTTGCATCTGACTTTGCCAATCCTTATATCGTCAACATCAAGATTGAGCCAGTCATATTCGCTTTTAATTCCTTGAGCCGGATGTATATCCATTTTTATTTCATTCATCACCAAATCCTTCACAAAATGCTAATACGTTCTTTCCCAAATCCGGCAGATAGTATCCGCCTTCTAATACAGCAAATCTCTTGCCTTTGCAATTTTTCTCTGAGTATATTCGGAGCATTCTGCCAATTGCATAAAAATCGAAGGTTTTTAATTTGCCACCTACATCTTTTTCGTAGGAGTCAAAACCTGCGCATACTCCAATTATATCAATTTCATTAAGTTCTTTGAGATAATTTTCAATTATTTTTAAGTATTCATCACGATCATGTCCCATAGGATTTAAGATTTTAATTGCTCTATTATCTTTGAGACAATCAATAGTTCCATCGCCGGTATGAGCATCAAAGTCAAGAATAAAAGCTGATTTTATCTGTCTGGTACTCATCAAATGAGTCATAGCAATAGCCATGTTGCTGAAATAGCAATATCCCCAGGCACTCGATTTATAGGCATGATGTCCGGGAGGACGATTGATAGACATAGAGCAGTTGCCGCTCCATGCGTCTTCTGCTGCTTTGATTGCTGCTCCTGCAGAAAGCAAAGCAATATCGCGAACTTTTTCGTCGTCTAGCACACTATTGATATATTCAATGGTATGTACTGATTCAATATGTGAGATTTCGGCAGGAATAGCTCTTTTAATTGGATATGAATTAGCTTGTAGTTCATTTATTATAGCTTCCATTCTGCCGGGATCGGCAGCAGGATTGTCGGCATAGTCTGAATTGTAAAATTCACTATTGAAAATAATCGTCATCATGATAGTTTTTATATGATATTATTTATCAAATCATTGATATTTTTGTAACGTTAATGAATAACTTTAATTTTGAATATGAGAATATTAATTATAGAAGATGATAGTAAAATAGCCGATGCAGTGAAAAGGGCTCTTGTAGAGAACCACTATTCGGTAGATTGGGCAGCTGACGGAAAAGAAGGCGAATATCTTGCCGAAATTAATGATTATGATTTGATAATTCTAGATTTGATGCTTCCCGGAAAAGACGGCAGGGAAGTATGCAAATCATTAAGAAAAGAAGCTGTCAAAATTCCAATTTTGATGCTTACTGCTTTAGACTCTGTCGAAGATAAAATAAGTGGTTTGGATTCGGGAGCTGATGATTATCTCACTAAGCCTTTTCATCTGGGTGAATTGCTTGCTAGAGTCAGATCTTTGATGCGCAGGCAGAGTGATGATAAAAACTCAATTCTTGAAATTGCAGATCTACAACTCGATACAGTGAAACGTGAAGTAACTCGAGCTAATAAGAAAATTGCGCTAAGCGCTAAAGAATTTGCAATATTAGAGCTTTTTTTGATGAATAAAAATAAGGTGCTTAATAGGCAAGTTATTTCTGAGCATGTCTGGGATATGAATTTTGATCCTCAATCTAATGTGATTGATTCCTTTATTAGATTTTTAAGACAAAAGGTTGATAAAGGTTTTGAAATACAATTAATTCATACAATTAGAGGTGTCGGCTATAAACTATCAGAAAATCCATAATAAAGGTGTAAATGCTTAAAATATCGACTAGACTCACTCTTTGGTATTTGATTGCCACCGGTTCTGTGATTATTATTATTGCAGTTCTTTTGTATTATCTTTATGAAAACGAAAGAAAAAAAGCAATAGACATAGATTTAAAAGATTATGCAAATTTCTTGGTTTCAGAGATGGGCGGCGAATCGGCTACTCTTTCCGAAGTTTATGAAAGATTGCTCTTAGCTAAGAAAAAACAAACTGCTAAACCGATTAATAATAGGTTTATTCTTTCAAGTAACGATTCTGTTATTTATGAAGGAACTTCAATCTTTAATATCGATTCTTTGATTGATGTGTTGGAACATACAAAAGAATTTTCATTCAAAGAGGCTTATAATACTATTAAATACAATGGAATTGAGTTTAGAACTTATTCTAGCCCTATAGATACTCGAAGGTTTTCTAAAAGATTTCAAAAA
>CAZBNQ010000266.1:0-4895 GCA_964493035.1 uncultured Hyphomicrobiales bacterium
GGTAATAAAGACGGTTTCAATTTCTAAACAACCTAAAACCATCCACCCCGCCCGATTGTGTCGTTAGACACTCGAGAGGGTAATAAAGACGGTTTCAATTTCTAAACTACCAAAACCATGCACCCTGCCCGATTAAAGTCGGTCTATTATATAATTATTAATATAAAAAAAGCTGCCTTCGGGCAGCTTTTTTGTTTTACTCACCAATTTCTATTATACCTTCATTTTCAATTTTCGAATTATCTGTTCGCTTTAGCTCAATCATCACCTTTAGTAAGGATTCTTTTGAAACAAGTAATTTGCCCTCAAGTATTAAAGATTGATGTACGAATAATCTTCCATTGATATTTAATTCAGCGCCTTCGTTGATAGTTATATTCCTCAAAATAATATTGCTATTTATATCAACTTTACCAATAATCACAACAGTATCTGCCGGCGATGGGATCATAGAATTCTCCCAAGTTGAAGGGTTATCCCAATTGCCACCCTTTGGTGTTGATCTGATTTCAAGCGAATAAGCAGTTGTTGCTAAAACAATAAATAGAAATGCAAATGCAAGAACTTTTTTCATTAAACACCTATTTTCTAATAAAGACCGGATAAATTTCACGGGCACCATTGCCAAACTCGAGCGAAACATAATACATGCCGTTAGCAGCAGGGCTGCCATCTGTCAGATATCCGTCCCAATAGTCACAATGAACTACATTAGGTTCGCGATTTTCGCTTCTAACTAATTCTTTGACGAGCATATTTGCTTGGTCATAAATCCTAATGTTTACTCTTGTTGCTTCAGGAACAGTGTATACTAACTGCATGATTTCCGGAATTTTGAAAGGATTTGGTGCTACGAGTTTAATATATTTTGGTGCAATTCCTCCCATAAGTGTATCTAATCTGATACATGAGCCTTCGCAACAGAATCTCATCATAACTGTATCACGCAAGCCAGTTGGGATTTTCCAAATAAAGTTCTTTTGTACAGCCGGTACGGATGCTATATGCGAGAAGTTGTAGCCACCGTCTAATGATACTAAAATAGAAACAGTATCGCATGGGAATTGCATAAATAGAGGATCCCATTTGAATTCTTTTGTTGGGCATGCTGTTTCGCTGCTATCCATCGTTACCGGGAATGGTGATGGCTTTACTTTTATATTTAAAATGTTTGTCGAATCTGCAAAAATGCTTTTGAGCCCAATTACTCTGCCAAGTATGGAGCTTTCTGAACCTGAATCATTGCATCCAAAAATTGTAAGGCATGGTAACTGGACTTTGAAATCAAAGACGCCTGCAGAGTCTAATTTGTGAGTTCCAATTCTATACCAAAGATTGCCATCTTCGCTAAATTCAAAGGCTAAAGAATCCAGACAGTAAGCTTCGCCGGATATATATATTTCTGATCCGCTATAAAAGTATTTATCTTCTATATTATCTAAATTCAATACTGGTTTGTTGAAAGTTATATATGAACTGGTGTCGTAATTTCTTGCAGGATTGGAGCTGTTTGCAACTACAAAATATCCTGAGTATCCAATTACTTTATTGTCTATATGATATTTATATAAGCCTTTTTCGGTCATATTGGGATAGTTTGATACAATTTTGACAATACTGAGAGAATCCCAGAATTGACCATTTTTGATAAAGTAAATATCTACATTACCGCTTCCATTAATAAGGTTTTCCCATTCGAAAGTTAATGTATCTCCGGCGCAATAAGAAGTGTTTTGTTGTAAATACTTTGGAGTATTCAACACTAATGTTTGAGCTAAAGGAGTACCAAAGACATAAGTAGTATCATAAGTAGTTACCACCATATCGTTCATACCATCGCCATCTACATCTGCGATAGCAAGATTTGAAATTGTTTGGTTGGGTATAGTCATTGTGAGCACAGTATCGAAAGGCATACCCATGCGGAATCTAATATCATTATAGTCTCTCATTCTTACTACCATAATATCAGAACCATCCACTAAGAAAATTTCTTCTTTTCCATTTGCATCATCACCATCAAAATCATTAACACATGCAACCCAACCTTTGATTTTTTGAGTACAAATTGTATCAAATGGGAAAAGATATTCATCAGGTGGGGATGGTTTTGAAATTTCAGGACCGCTATTATAGCGAAGAATAGATAACTTGCTTCCGGCAAAAGCGAATTCGCGAGTAGATTGAGTTACGACAAGTTCTTTGCCTCTATTATTTGGGAAGAAAGGAAGCCATTCGTTGCCTGCAAAACCATCTATATCACCAGTAGCAACAGACCAAAAATGGTTTTCTTTGCCTTGGAATGAAGGAGGAAGATAAGGAGGCTCATCAATATTTTCTGATGAAGTCAATTGATTTCCGAATCTATCGTAGAGGTGAATAGCCGATTTGCCTTGCGAACCATCTCTGCCGTTATATTCTTCGCACACCAAAATGAATAGACTATCGCCAGTTGCATTATCATTCAAATCTACATAATATGATTTTATTTTGGGGCGGCTACCTTTGACTACTGAAGAGAGATCAACTAAAGGAAAAGATTCGACAATGCTTTCGCTGCTCAGGTCAAATCCCAAGAGATAAGGAGTAGATGGTGAAGTGCCGCCGGTTGTAATATCGTTAGGAATTATATCATCCATGCCGGGGCTTGGATATGTTGGTAATAGTAGAAGGTTTTTGCCTTCAAAATTTGTATAGGAAGCTTGTGCAAAGCTGACTTCCGGACCGAGTGTAACGCGGCTTGAACGCACATCACCAACGTCTGGAAGTGGAAATTCAGAAATGATTTGTCCTGCATTGAATTGTGCTAAGCCTCTTAAGAATGGAGGCTCAACAAAAAATTCATCCCCAATTACTGGTTTAGACATATTGGCAGTGGCATATACGTAGAAATTATTGTCTTGCTTGCGAGCCATGATTGGTTTGAGGCTGGCGGAACTATTTGGTTTGAATGAGTTGTCTCTTAGATTGATAGAAATGCGTCTTAAAATTTGGAGGCTCGAATCAATTTGTTTAAATCCGGCTATATAAGCTACAGCAAGAGTATCTTGGCGCTGAGCTTCGATAGTTTCGAGTCCAAGCACAACTTGTCCCATAGAATTAATTGCACCGGAACTGGACAAAGTATCGAACAACGCAGATAGTCCGATGACTCCTGAAACAGTTTCGGGGAAAATGTAATTGCTTAGAGGTTTGCCCTTGCCATCTAAAATCACAAGGCGTTCTCCAACAACAGCAGCAATTTCATTTGGTGCATAAGGTAAATTTGAAAAAATCTTAGAATTTGGAACAATATTGCCAATCAGCGGTTTGACGTCGCCAGAGATAAGTGGAGTAGACCACTTAAGCGATACAGATTGCCAATCTTGTTTGTAAGATTTAATAACATTAGACCTAAGCCCTTGTGGGCTGCCATTAGGGTATAGCCAATTAGAAGGATTGGCTTCAAACTGAGCTGAAGCTGTCGATATTTCGCCAAATGAGAATAAAATGGCGATAATTCCTGCAAATAAGCAATGTTTTAGCATGATTCTATCGTATATTTTAACCATAATTTTCAACTTTCAATTGTACTTTTTATATTGAAGGCATTAGACGGGACGCGCAAGGAGCCCGAATAAGCCTTGTTTTTCAACTAATTATATAGCATTAGTTGATAATAATTAGCATAAATTGTACCAAAAAGGAGAATGTGAGGGAAATATGAAAAAGAAGAATGATATGAGACGAATTGAGTATTGTTGTGTCATTATTAATGAGTATATACTTTTAAAGTAAACAATGGTATAGATACTTATTTAAAATAATATTATTTATTTTGTTGGGATTAGTTGATGACTATTTGCAGTAAATGATATTAGTTTATGCTGATTATTTTGAAATGATAACTTGAGAAAGATTTATGTATCTTAGAAAATATTTGCATGATAGTAATAAATATTTTTTTTTTATAATTTATTTTGTTATTTTATACTAACAAAAAGTATTCATTAAGGAGTTTATATGAGGAAACTTATCCTTGCTTTAATACTTTTAGCTGCTACAAGTTTATATGCGCAAGAGTTTTATCTTTATGATGTTGATCATAGTTCATTTCCTGAAATCAAAGCAAAGTTTATTGCATTAGACAAGGAAGGGAAGTTTGTTGAAAATATTGATAAGAATTCATTAATTCTTAGACAAAAGAATGATGAAATATTAGACTATACAATTAGTTATTATAATAAAATTTATAAACAAGAGTATAATGTATATTTCTTTTGTGATATTTCAAATCCTTTGAAAGATAATTTGAACATAGTAAAATCAGCTTTAAAGAAGTTTGCAGATGTCGATTTAAATAAAAATTGCAGGATCAGTGTGGTAAACTACAAAGATTCAATTTATACAGTAGTGCCATTAATGAATGCAAAAAATATGGATAAGACACTTATTGATAACTTAACATATAGTAACACATATAATTCGTATGAATATTTGTCGGCATTTGATCAAATAATATCTAAAGAATTTATTAATACGATAATAGTTTATATTTATGATGGTGACAGAAAAACATCAGAAAATCAGAAAGATTTATTAGTAAAATTAGGTGTAAACAGGGCATATATTTACGGAATTTCAATCGGTCGTAATAATAACCCAATTTCTGAGGTTTTCAACTATCCGCAAAATGTTGTATGCGAGGAATCGGTAAATAGCCTTTATACCTATATTTATTCAGCAATTCTTAGTGGAATGGCTAAAAGTGCACCAGAAATTAAATGGACTTATAATTCTCCATGTGAATTAGAAGAAACCTATACTTTTAATTATTTGCCTTCAAATAAGCAAGAAATAGTAAAAGTAAAAAATAAAAATGTAGAATCGCCAATAATAATATCAAATAATTCTGT
>CAZBNQ010000267.1:0-4889 GCA_964493035.1 uncultured Hyphomicrobiales bacterium
AACAGTTAAAAATAATAAAAATTACTTTGAGTCTATGTAATTATTGAAATATTATTTAAAGAAGTGAGCGGATTATGATTAATAATGACTCAGTTACTAAATCTATCGAATTATTAGAATTATTACGAACACGCAAGACAATCAGAAATTTCAGCAGAAAGCCAATACCTATGGATGTGGTTGTCAATTGCATTAAAATTGCTGCTGCTGCTCCAAGCGGTGCTAATATGCAGCCTTGGCATTTTGTGGTGGTTACTGACGAAGAGTTGAAAGCTAAAATCAGATCCAGCTCCGAACTTGTTGAGCATGAATTTTATTCTCAAAAAATTTCTGATGAATGGAAATCTGATTTAGAACCGCTTAATCTTAGTATTGAAAAGCCTTTTTTAGAAGATGCTCCTTGCCTTATTTGTATTTTTGCCAAAAAATATGATACTGATAAGGATGGCAAACACAAAAAACTTTATTATGTTAATGAATCTGTTGGGATCTCTGTTGGTTTCCTAATCCAATCTCTACATATTTGCGGTTTGTCTTGTGTTTCTTACACTCCCGCACCAATGACTTTTTTGAACACTATTTTACACAAACCGAGGTATTACAAACCATTTATGATTTTGGCTGTGGGCTACCCTAACGAAAATTCCGAGCATACTCACAAACCCAAAAAGCCTATTGATGATGTTTTAGACTTTATCTAATCATATTGGATTATCACTTAAATAATCAGTCCAGCAATATTTCTTCTGTCTGGGAGTTTCGCTATCGGCAATTTCTATCAAATAATCTGCTGTTATGTTTATCAACCAGTTGTAATTATTTTGCTTAATTACATTTCTATCCAAAATTGGATTGATATCATGAAATTCTACTGCATAAATTTCATTATCTTTGATTGCAAATTCAACCGAATTAAAATCGAAACCTAATACAGTAGAAACAGTCGAGCAACTCTTCTCTATCGATTCAATCATTTCCTCTGTCAGCATTGGTTCTTCTTCGCTATACCTGAGATGTTGCGGGCGGAGTGGGTAATACTTTATGATCTTAACATATTTCTTTCCAATCACAAAACATTTATAGTAATCATCAAACTCGATACTTTCCTGGAAAATCATTGTGGTATCGCCAGTCAAATCATATGCTGAAAAAAATTCCTGAGGATTATAAATCTTGAAATCGTTATTATAGCTGCTTCTTATATTTGCTTTGAGGTATGCTGGAAATCCAACATATTCAAACATTGCGTCCCAATCCAATGGATATGCCAAGTTTCGCATCGATTCATTAGTTACTCCTTTTGGCAATGCTTTGCTTGGGATTATTACTGTACGCGGCACTTTTATATTCATTTGGTGAGATAATGCAAAATTAAAAAAATTATCATCCGCACATTCCCAAAATGGGTTGTTTATCACATGGCAGCCTCGGAGTTCGGCATATTTCAATACTGTAGAATAAAATGGCACAAATTGCGATACTCTGTCGAGTATCACATCATACTCAACCAGATCATCAATTCCCATTATATCTATCTTTATTTCTTCGGCTATTATTCCATCCTTTTTCCGAAGATTGATGTTTTGCATTACATCTAAGCTAAAGGCATTATTTACTCCAAATAGGAATCCAATTTTTTTCATAATGATTACCCCAAAGCTTGTATTTATCTAACAATCATTTGTTATTTTTGCAAATGACTAAATTTGCAAAGATTTGCAATATTTGTTTTGACGATTGATCTTTATTATTAATTTTATTGTTTTTGGGTTACCTATGATTGAATTTAAAAATATTAATATTGCTTTTGCCGAGAAAATTATATTCCATGATTTTAACTTAAAAATCAATAAATTTGAACATATTGGGCTCAAAGGCAGATCAGGATTAGGAAAATCTACTCTTATAAATTTAATTATGGGGATTAAACAGCCGGATAGCGGAGCTATTATCATCGATGCTTATGAAATTTTGCCATCCAATATTAAACTCATTAGAGACAAAATTGCTTGGCTACCTCAAAATATTAATTCAATTGGTACAGGCAAAATATCAAATATCTTCAAAAGAATATTTTCATTTGCCCAAAACAAACATTTAGACCTGCCCGATCTCAATTCTGAATTTGCCAAGCTTGGGCTTAATATAAATCCTGAAACATCAATTTTTGAAGACCTCTCGGGCGGCGAACGCCAAAAACTGGGTCTTATTATATGCAAATGGTTGAAGCGAGATATTATCCTACTCGACGAGCCTAGCTCTGCACTCGATGAAGAATCAATTTCCTTGGCTGCTGATTATATTTTCGACTCGTCGCAGTCTACTATTATCTCTATCTCGCACGATAATAGATGGTTAAAATTTTGTTCAAGAATTATAGATATAGAAAATGCACGCTAACGATATATCATGGATTTCGCTTGCTTTAGGCTCGCTTGTTATGATTATTCCAATATTTGTGCTTTGGTATTACCGCACGGGAATGCTCAAAGACTTATTTATATCAACCGCAAGAATGGCTGTTCAGCTTATGCTGGCAGGATTTTATTTGAAATATATATTCGCATTCGATAATATTTATATTAATATAGCTTGGGTTGTATTGATGATTGTAGCTGCATCATCAACAATAGTAAAACGAGCAGATCTCGAAATCAAAGACTTTTATCTGCCAGTACTATTTGGAGTTTTAATCAATGTGATCATTAACGGTGCTGTCTTTGCATTGGCTGTTATGTCGGAACATGAATTTTTCTCGGCGCGATACTTAATTCCAATCATGGGAATGGTAATTGGCAATACACTTACAGCGACAATCGTGGGTATTAAATCATTTTTTCAGTCAATACAAAAAGATGAGGACCATTACAAATACATGCTTATGTGCGGAGCAAGCAAATCAGAATCGCTTTTCGACTATATTTCGTCGGCACTCAAGATGGCATTTAGCCCAACTATTGCTCAAAACGCTACAATTGGTCTCATCTGGCTTCCCGGCATGATGACCGGACAAATACTTGGAGGAAGCGATCCGCTTACAGCTATTAAATATCAAATTCTTATAATCGTCGCTATATTTGCAGGCGGGGTTTTAAGCGTTATGACTACTCTTAGTTTGACTAAAAATTTTGCTTTTGACGATATGGATATGCTTAAGAAAGTTTTCAAACAACACAAATAATCGATTTATTTTGATTAGATTTTGTCTGCTTAATAATTAAATCTTATTTTTGTAACTTAGCTTAGTGTTTGATTATTATTTTGAAAGAAAATTTTTTTTCATATATGAGGGAAAGCATGAAAATTCGCTTTGTACTTTTAACAGCAGTGGTCAGTATTTTGCTTGCGTCATGCGGAGCAAAAATGAGATTTGACCAAACATGTATGACCTGCGTCCAGTCGCAACGCCTGTCTTGCACAGGTCAGGAATGCCCCCAAAGCTTCATGATTGGCAATGATTGTGTTGTTACTATGGTCGAAACAGGAGAAAACATATTTCTTAATATGATTCTCAACGAAGAAAAAATTACTCCTCGCGAAGGTATTCCTTTCACTATCGCAAAATTTAACGGTTCTTATTACCTTATTGGAGATGGACTAAAAAATATGTGGAAAGTGACTCCTTCCGGCAGAAACCAAGCTTGCTTCAAAGATATCAAACTTCCACAAGACGGAATTGGTATCCCTGTTTTCGAAATTGCTAATGGTCAATTGAAAATGAGAGGTAAAAGCAACGAATTCGCTTATATCTATGATGATGAAAATGAAAAATGGATTAACGTTAACTCTCCTAAGGCAGGTGAATAATGAATAATAGAAAAATTATAGCTCTGCTGCTTATTGTGCTTGCTTCTGTTATGACTTTAAATGCTCAAGACAGATCTAATTTCCAAAAATACTACTCGGAAGTTCAGCAAGTGCTTGGCAAACAAGTTGAAAATTTAAGCTCTGGCGACTTAAATATTCTTAAAGATGCTATCAAACTCGATCCTATGACTTTTGGTGCTCAAAACCAGAAACTTGTTAATAAAATGGTTCAAGATGCACGCGAAAAAAAATCAGCCTACGATAATTATCTACATGGCAAACAAAAATTGCAAAAAACTGAAGAAGACTTGCAGCAAACTACTTCCGAAAAGCAAGTAGCTATTGCTCGTGGAGATAGTCTCCAAACCGAAAACTTGCAATTGAAAGATATAATCGACCAATTAAATAAAAGAATCAATAAATTGGAAAAAGAGCAAAAATCTTTGCAATCTGTCAATCGCAAACTTCGCGACGAACAAATCAAAACAAAAGATTTGCTCGAAACCAGCCGTGGCTCTATCAAAAGAATTTTGGCTATGATTCCTGTTTCTCCAAAAACAGGTGAATTTGCCGGACAATTGCCATCAACTCTGCAAGATTCTCTGACACAATCTGAATGTCAAGTTGCAGACTTGCTCAAAAACAATTTCTTATTGACATTAGACGGAATGAAACGCGATCAGCAATTCATGGATTCTGCTTCTGTTTATTTCAAAGAAAATGGCAGACACTTAGCTCAATTAGACGAATTTTTCATGACAGGCAATGATTTAATCTCTCGCTTGCGTTCTTGGGGCTCCAACTGTGCTCAAGGATTTGCTACTGATATCGAAAATTCTATGAGTGAATTTAAACTTTCTATCGAAAATAAAGAGCAATCTTCTGCTTTCATTAGTTTCTTAAAAAATAGTCTTCCTATTTTGATTCCTTCTGTGCTTATTATAGCTGTACTTGTAATATTATTACTCAGAAAAAATAAAGCTAATAAATAAATTTGATATTTATTGAAATAAAGGCTGAGTCCTAACATAGGCTCAGCCTTTAATATTTTATTCACTTATCATCACTTTGCTTATTCTCGT
>CAZBNQ010000268.1:0-4872 GCA_964493035.1 uncultured Hyphomicrobiales bacterium
AATATGGTGTATTATTCTTTTCCATTTATTCATTATCCTGATTTATATTTGAATCTTCTTCTAAAATTGGTTTGTTTGCTATGATTATATCATCAAAATTATCTTCTTGATGAATAAATATTTGTTGTAGTTTGATCATTTCCAAAATAGCAAGGAAAGTAACAACAATATGTTGACGGTTGAGTCCGGAAACTAATGAAAGAAAGCTTACTGATGGATATTTTTGCAATTTCGAATTTATCAACTCAATCTTGTCATCCACAGATACTTTAAACATTTCGACAACATGTTGTGGAGTTTCGACAGCATTCCTATCCAAAGCAGTTTTAAATGCTTTCAACAGATCGAATAAAGTAGCATTTTTAAATATCAAACCACCTTCAGCTTGGGCATATTCAGCATCAAAAATTTCTTTATAATAAGTATATCTTTGTTCTTCAGCCATTGAGCTAAGATCTCTTGAAGCATCCTTAAACTGTTTGTATTCCAAAATTCTCTGAACTAATTGGGTTCTAGGATCATCTACAATTGTACCATCTTCTGAAACTTTTCGAGGTAGGAGCATCTGTGTTTTAATATACATTAAAGTAGAAGCCATAAGAATAAATTCACCGGCTAGTTCCAAATCAAAATATTGAATTACTCTGATATACTTCAAAAATTCCATAGTAATCTTAGATATTGGAATATCATAAATATTCAATTCGTCGCGTTTAATAAAATACAGCAACAAATCAAATGGACCTTCGAAGTTAGGTAACCTTATTTTATACATCCAAATACCTTTATTTCAAAAAAAAGCTTACAAAAATAGTTAAAATGATAATCGAGAAATCCACAAGTTTTCCACAATTATCAGAAAAAAAATTTAATATATTTTAGAAATTAATAAGTTTCTTAGGCACTCTATCGGTCAAGGAACTTGTTATTTCGTAAGGAATAGTATTCATCAATTCAGATAATTCATAAACAGTGATATTTTCACTTCCTTGATTGCCAATCAAGACCACTTCGTCGCCAGGCTTGACATCATCAGTACCAATATCAATCATCAATTGATCCATACAGATTGTTCCTATAGATTGATAACGTTTGCCATTTACCAAACATTGAACTCTATTGAATAGTCCTCTGAAATATCCATCGCCATAGCCAATCGGAATCACAGCCAAATTTGTGTCTTTGTCTGCTACATATCTCAAAGAATATCCTGTGGTTTCGCCTTTGTTGAGTGGTTTTACTAATTGAACTTTGGTTTTTAGAGTGAGAATGGGTTTTAGATCGATTTTGTCAAGCAGGAAAGTTTCGCCAAGGTAGCCATATAATGAAATTCCCGGTCTGATTGTATTATACTGACAATCAGGGAGATTTATTATAGCGGCACTATTTGCAGCATGTATATATTGTGGTTCGAATCCATTTGATTTAGCAATTAGAATTGATTCTTTAAACACATTGTTTTGATATTCTGCAAAAGCCAGATCTTCACTATCTGAGCTGGCAAAATGAGTGCATATCCCAATTAGATTCAAGTAAGGATAATTCTTTATTAATTCGAGAATACTTGGTATATCAGAAGGTTCGAAGCCGTCACGGTTCATTCCTGTATCAATAAATAGATGAGAATCAATTTTCTTTTGGACTGAATTTGAGTATTCTCCAAAGGCTTTTAATACTTCAAAACGAGAATATGTTGTATGAATATTATATTTAATAAAATCGGCAGCTTCATCTTCTTGTGCTGATGGCAGAATTATTATTGAACCATTGTCTCCGGAGTTTCTTAATTGAATAGCCTCGTCTATCATTGCTACACCAAGAAATTCCACATTTTCTTGTCGAAGCACTTTTGCACAATTAATCATACCATGCCCATAAGCATTAGCTTTGATCATAGCAATAACAGTACAATTGGGAGCTTTTTCCCTTATCCGATTTATGTTATAGCGTATATTATTTGCATCTATTTCAGCAACAGTTGCTCTCATCTTCTCTCTCTTCATACTGCAAAATTTTACAATTGCAAAAATACGAATTTATCATATAAAATGTTCAAAAAAACATTAAAACTCAAAAAGATAAATATTACAAAAAAATAATGTTTTTCAGTTTTATTATTATTAGTAGTTTTGATATTATTTTAAAATAGGTTTAATAAAATGAATCATGAAATAGATAAAGATAAATTGCTTTATGACCTGAACGAAAGAGCAAAAGAATTGAAATGCATATATTCAATCGAAGAAATATTATTGAATTTTGATGAAAGAATAGATAGAATATTTCAATCAATTTTAAAAATCATTCCTCCGGGATGGCAATTCCCTGAAATTTGTTTTGGAAAAATCGAATTTGAAGGTATAGAATATGTTAATGATGACTATCGTGATTCATTCTTTTTTCAATCGCATGATATCATTATTGAGAATATCAAAAGAGGTACGATATATGTTTATTATGATGATTCTCCTGCAAATTGCTCAAAACTATTTTTCTTGAATGAAGAACATAAGTTGCTGAGTACAATTGCAGATAGGATTAGTAATTATATGTTTAATCGCCGCGTGAGAGAAACTTTCAAAGAATGGACTCAGGCAAATATGATGTTTGATTCTTTACTTGAGAAAGAAGGGAAGATTATTCAAGTATTAATGAATTCGGATTTGTCTGTTATTGCTAAATATCTCGAATCACCATCTTTAGATATTCATTCACCCGAACAGCTCGAAGCCATTCTTGATCCAAAATCTCAAAAACATTGGAAATGGAGAGCTCAAATTGCCGGTATTATGGCTCAAAAGATGGGGACTGCCGAAAAAGCTATGCAGCGTTTTGGTGTTGCCGGTATGTATCTTTTTGGCTCTGTAAAAAATGCTGATTCCGGACCGGAAAGTGATATCGATCTTTTAATTCATTTTCGAGGAAATGAACAACAGAAAAGAGAGTTGGTTTCTTGGATTGAAGGGTGGAGCTATTGCTTGTCGGAAATGAATTATTCCAAAACAGGACATCGTACTGATGGATTAATTGATTACCATATAATTACTGATGAAGATATTGAAAACAAAACCAGCTATGCAATCAAAATTGGTGCAATCACTGATAGTGCTCAAAAATTAGAATTTGCAAGGACTTGATACTATTTCATAATTATCAATGGCTTGCTTAGGAATTTATATTCATCGATTTTCATTATCAGGCTATATACTCCTGATTGTAAATTATTTAGATTAGTTGAAATTTCATATTTCCCAGGCTCAAACTTGTTTTGAGTCAATTCTAATTCTTCAATCTTATTTCCATTTATATCATATATTTCTAAATTTATTATCGAATTTTCGGCTAATTGTATTTCTATCTTAATTTTTCCACTACTCGGATTTGGGTATAATATCATGTCATTATTAGCAATGCCGGTATAAGAAACTGTTTTAATATTACATTTACCCAAACAAATATAATAGTCAATCGTATCAAGAGATTTTAGATCATAAAATAATATTGAATCTGATTTGAAATCACTCATTTTGTGTTCAAATATGCTATTAGTTTGGAATGGCACAACAGATAGAAACTCAAAACTTGCAAATGCTTGAGCTGATTTTAGTGAATCAATAGAATCAAAGTTTACAATTATGGAACTGTCAGTTTTAGTTTCGCTTGAATTTTTTGCTAATAAATTTTTATAGTCTAAATACATAAGCGATTGTTTATCATATTTTAGTTCATATTTTAAATCTAAATCTTCAATCCAATATGTTTTATTTTGTAAGGTAGTTGATAAGTCTTTATCAATAGCCACTTCAAATTTTAAAGTATCGCCAATATAAGATCTTAATGAATCCCTTATTGTCATATTTTGAATTATTAAATTTGATATTGGATAGGGTGGTGCATATCCTATTGCATGAATTGATGCGTAATTAGAATTAATACTACAAGGTAGATCACTAAATATTTGTATTGAATCAGTAATTTGTTCATTTTTTCTCGGACAGTATTGGAAGTAAATAACAACACTATCATTTACTGCAATTTTACTATCCAAACCGGGGATAGAGTTTATTAATTTAATAGAGTTTGGCAGTATTGAACTACTTAAAGTTGAGATATCAACATCCCCAATATTTTTAACAATTAAGGAATCAATTTTGCAATCCATCACTCTTACTGTATCGAAATCAATGCTATTTGTAATCATAATTTCGGGTTTGAGTATAATTGAGATTAAATCATCACCTTCTGCAATTAGATGATAGTATATCACATCTTCGCTGTCAAACATAATACTATCAATCTCAATAGAAAATGTATCTCTAATTGGAAAGTTGGATAATAATTTGTGAGTTGCAATTGGCTTTAATGAATCCACCGAACAAAAATTCTTTAATTTTATTTCTTTGCCCAAGAAATTAGCATCAAGAATTTGTATGCTTGGGAAATAACCTAAGCAATTATTCTGCATATAATCAGAATCAGTCCCTACATAATTATATTTGGAAGTATCATATTTCAAGTAATAATTAATGTCTACGATGCGTGCCGGTAATTCTCGAGATGAATAAACCGGAATTCTAATAGTATCACAATTGATAGTTCTAATTGTATCCCTTCTATTTCTAGTATCGAAATTGAATTTGAGTCCGAATGCAGGTGCAAATCCAGAGCCACTCAATGTTATTGTAGTATCAAAAGATTGGCATGGTTTGCTAAAAAATATTTTCATTCTAGCATCATATTGTCTTACTGAGCGTGGTTTGAAGCGAACTCTCATAGAAATAGCTGAACTTGTATCTATTTCGATAGGCAAATTAGTTGATGGACTTATAATATCAGCATAAAATACTCTTTCGTCCGGAATATATTGAATAC
>CAZBNQ010000269.1:0-4871 GCA_964493035.1 uncultured Hyphomicrobiales bacterium
ATATTATTTTACCTGATTATTTGAGTAGGCCGGTTGTATTGATTGCAGCCGGCAAGCTCCTTAAAAGCGATTAATAATAAAATTAGATAAAAGGTTAATATGGATGCTTTACTTTCAGTTAAGCCGGGTCTGTTGATATGGACTCTTATAAATTTTTCAATATTTCTTCTCCTTATTTATAGGTTTGGTGCAAAACCAATTGCTAAAGCCCTTAAAGCAAGAGAACAAAAAATTGCTGACAGCATCAAAAGTGCCGAAGATTCGCGCATCGCTGCTCAAGAATTATTGAAAGAAACTCAAGCAAAAATCGATAATGCCCAACAAGAAGTTGCTGATATGCTATCCAAAGGCAGAGAGTTGGCTGATGCCAATATCAAAAAAGCTGCCGATGAAGCTGATAGAATTAAAAAGAATAAACTCAATGAAGCTATGGACGAAATTGAACGCAGCAAACAAGCTGCTATTAGCGAATTGAGAAACGAAGTTGCCGGATTAGTTGTTTCGGCTACTGAAAAAATTCTTGAAGAAAAATTGGACAAAGATAAAGATTATAAGCTAATTGACAGCTATATTCAAAAACTTCCTAATAATTAGTGAATATTATTATGACAGAACAAAGAGTTTCGTCGAGATATGCTGATGCTATTCTCGATACAGCAAAGCAAGATAAATTAGAAGATAAAGTTTATGATGATTTTAATTACATTCATAATGTAATTATTGCATCTAAGGATTTTAAGACTGTTCTTAAAAGTCCTATAATTTATCATTGGCAAAAGAAGAATATTTTCAAGGATTTATTCGAAGATAAGATTTCTCCTTTAGCTTTTAAATTTATGCTTCTACTTATCGATAAAAAAAGAGAGGCTTTGCTCGACAGCATAATAAAAAATTATTTTGCCAAATATGATGAATTGAAAAATCGTTTGCGTGTTGATGTTGTTTCTGCCAGCGATTTAGACGATTCTATAAAATTAAAAATAAATTCAAAATTAGAAGAATATACTAAAAAATCGATTATCTGCAACTATCGCACAAATAAAGATCTCAAAGGCGGGCTCCAAATTAAAATCGATGATTGGGTCTTTGATGCTTCCATCAAAAGCCAGCTCGAATTGCTACGCCAAAGATTGGCAGATAATTATGCTAACTTATGATAAATATTATTATTAAATAAAGGTAATCAAACATGGCAGATGTTCGTCCAGAAGAAATTTCGGCTATATTGAGACGTCAACTTTCCGGTTTCGAAAAAGAAGCCGATATATACGAAGTTGGTACTGTACTTCAAATTGGTGATGGTGTTGCTCACGTTTATGGGCTAAACAAAGTAATGTCTTCGGAATTGGTCGAATTCCCAAATGGTGTATTCGGCATGGTTCTCAACCTTGAAGAAGATAACGTTGGTGTGATGCTCTTTGGCGATGACAGTAAAGTTAAGGAAGGCGACCAAGTCAAACGTACTGGTCGAATTGCTTCTGTACCTGTCGGCAAAGAATTATTGGGCCGCGTTGTTAATCCTCTTGGCGAGCCTATCGATGGTAAAGGTGCAATCAATTGCAAGCAGTTCTACCCTATCGAGCGCAAAGCTCCTGGCGTTATCGAACGCCAGCCAGTTAAAGAACCACTTCAAACCGGTATCAAAGCTATCGATTCTTTGATCCCTATTGGTAGAGGCCAACGCGAATTGATTATCGGCGACCGCCAAACTGGTAAAACTACTGTCGCTTTGGATACTATTATCAACCAAAAGTACACTCATACTCCAGAAGCTGCTGCAATGGGTATTAACCCTGTTTATTGTATCTATGTTGCTATCGGGCAAAAAGGTTCGACTGTAGCCAACGTATTGTCTTATCTAGAAGAATATGGTGCTATGGACTATACAATTATCGTTGCAGCTAATGCTTCCGATCCAGCTCCGCTCCAATTTATTGGTCCATATTGCGGTGCTTCGATGGGTGAATATTTCCGTGATAATGGCATGCATGCCTTGATTATCTATGATGACTTATCAAAACAAGCTGCTGCTTATAGACAAGTATCTTTGCTTCTCCGCCGTCCACCTGGTCGTGAAGCTTATCCAGGCGATATTTTCTACTTGCATAGCCGCCTTTTGGAAAGAGCTGCTAAATTCTCCGATGCTAATGGCGGTGGTTCATTGACTGCTCTGCCAGTTATCGAAACTCAAGCCGGCGACGTTGCTGCTTATATTCCAACTAACGTGATCTCTATTACTGATGGTCAGATTTATTTGGAACCTAACTTGTTTAATGCCGGTATCCGCCCTGCTCTTAATATTGGTATTTCTGTATCGCGCGTGGGTGGTAATGCTCAAATTAAAGCTATGAAGCAGATTGCTGGTCCTTTGAAACTCGAGTTGGCTATGTTTCGCGAATTAGAAGCTTTTGCTAAATTTGGTTCTGATTTGGATAAATCGACTCAATCAAAGCTTACTCGCGGTGCTGTTTTGACTGAAATTCTAAAACAAAAACAATTCAATCCATTGCCTGTTGAAAAACAAATTGCTTTGATATTTATGGCTACTATGGGTGTATTGGATGATCTTCCAATTTCATCATTAGCTAGATTGGAACGTGAATTCTATGAATATATTGATAATAATAATCCTAAAGTTCTCGAAGATATTCGCTCAATCAAGCAATTGAATGATGATATTAAGAAAAACTTGACTGAAACTGTTAATAAATTTATCGATAACTTTAAGAAGACATTAAAGTAATATGATTATAGTTACCGGAGGAGCCGGATTTATTGGTTCTTGTTTCCTAAAAAAATTGAATGATAATGGCATTAGCGATATTTTAGTTGTTGATCATTTAGGAACCGGAAACAAATGGAAAAACCTCAACGGAAAGCATTTTGAGGACTTTGTCCGCAAAGATGTTTTCCGCCAAAGGCTGGAGAATGGCTATTACAATAACTATAAAATAGAATCAATTATTCATTTAGGAGCTTGCTCTGCTACTACCGAGCCTGATGCTGATTACTTAATGGATAATAATTATTCATATTCTAAATTGATTGCTAAATTTGCTTTCGAAAGAAATATAAGATTTATCTACGCAAGTAGCGCTGCTACTTATGGAGATGGTTCTTTTGGTTATTCAGATTTTGAATTTGATAATCTTAAGCCTCTTAATTGCTATGGGCTTTCTAAGCATCTTTTCGATATCTGGATTATTCGTAATGGATTTCAAAATAAAGCCACCGGTATTAAATTTTTTAACGTTTTCGGACCCAATGAATATCATAAAGCTAATATGATAAGTATGGTCCAAAAATCTTTCCATCAAGTTTTGGAAACCGGTAAAGTCAAATTGTTCAAATCTTATGAATCTAATTATAATGATGGCGAACAAAAACGTGATTTCATTTACGTTAAAGATGTGACTGAAGTCATGTGGAAAATGCTTAATAATCCGGAATTCACCGGAATTTATAATTTGGGTACCGGTATGGCATTGTCTTGGAATGACCTAGCAAATGCTGTATTCAAGGCTATGGGTAGAATTCCTATTATTGAATATATTGATATGCCTGATAATTTAGTTAATCAATATCAATATTATACTCAGGCAACAATGAATAAACTAATGACAAAATTGGATAATTTTGCTTTTACAAGTTTAGAAGATTCTGTTGCCGATTATGTACAAAATTATTTAATGAAAGAAGATAAATATCTTTAGAGGGTTAATATGCCAACATTGAGAGATATAAAGCAAAGAATATCAGCTGTAAGAAGTACAGCAAAAATCACATCAGCTATGAAGATGGTTGCAGCTGCTAAAATGCGCCGAGCTCAAATGGCTATTGAGTCAGCTCGCCCCTATTTTAGCAAATTAGAATTAATGGTTGGCAATTTAATCTCTGACTTAGCTGATTCTTATTCTCATAATTTGCTTTCTCAAAGAGATGAAGTTAATAATGTAGCTTTAGTTGTAATTAGCTCTGATAGAGGTCTTTGCGGAAGTTTTAATACTAATTTATTTAAGTATGTTATCAGCTTTATTAAAGAAGATTTGCCTAATTTGCATCCTAATGCCAAAATTTCAATTTTGCCTACAGGCCGCAAAGCTGTCGGTTTCTTTAGAAAACAAGCATATCCAATTATTCTAAATATGCCTGGTATTATGCAAAATTTGAACTTCGAAGATGCAAAAACTATTATAGACACTCTTGCATCTGGATATATCTCCGGCAAATATGATAAAGTTTATATTTTCTATAATGAATTTAAAAGTATTATCAAACAAGTTCCTTCAATTCATAACCTTTTGCCAATCGAACCAAGCAAAGAACAAAAAGCTTCTTCAACTGATTTTATTTTCGAACCGAGCAAAAAAGAAATTTTGGATGTTCTTATTCCAAAATTAGCCGGGATTCGTGTTTGGAAATCTTTGTTAGAATCTAATGCTGCCGAACAAGGTTCGAGAATGATGGCTATGGACAAAGCTACTACTAATGCTTACGAACTTATTAATAATCTTGAGCTTCAATACAATAAAGCACGCCAAGCTGCAATTACAAAAGAAATGCTTGAAATTGTTGGCGGTGCCGAAGCTTTAAAGAAATAAATTATTAAATTGTTTTTATTTATAAGGACGTTTCTATTTGATCGTCCTTATTTTTTTTTAAATTTTATGGTGATTTTATGGCTCCCACAATTCAAGTGTTTGGCTTGAAAAAATGTAGCGATACAAATAAAGCTATTAGATTTTTTAAAGAAAGAAATATAGAAATAAAAATTGAAGAGGGAGATTTGCGGGCTTTAGAAGAAGGTTGTGTTGACTTTTACACGTTCTCATACTATATGTCTACCTGTCAAAGTGCAGCTAAAGAGAAAG
>CAZBNQ010000270.1:0-4855 GCA_964493035.1 uncultured Hyphomicrobiales bacterium
TTTGCTCTCTTTTTTCTTAAATTTTATACAATTTGTAAAAATATACAATTATTGCATGTATCTAATTACAATATTCTTGCCAAAATTTTATCTATGCAAACTATTAATAGATTAATTTATTTTGAAATACGTGATGAAATTATATAAGTATATTGAATTGAAAGGCTTTTCAAAGCTTTTTACTGATTTTTCAGAATGCAAAAATTCTGCTTTAAATAGATTTCCCAACAACAATGGACTTGGCATCGATTATAGTCTATTTGAAAAAATAAGTTCAAAATTCTACAATCGTGATATAATTCAACAGACCATCGAAATTTCTATGAAGAATATCGAACTTAATAACATTCAAAAACAGAATTTAGAGTCGATCAAATCTTCAAATACTTATTTTGTAACTACAGGCCAACAAGTCGGCTTTTTAGCCGGTCCATTATATACCATACTTAAAGCATTATCGGCTATCAAAATTGCTGAACATCTAAAAAACAACTATCCAGACAAGCATTTTGTTCCTTTGTTTTGGATTGAAGATAACGATCATGATGCTAAAGAAGCTGCAAAAGTTTCTATATTCGATTCTTCCTATAAACCAATAGAATGTTGCCCTTTGTCTGATCAATCTGATAGGACTATTGTTTCTGAATTGATTTATAATAATGAGATTAATGGTATTATTAACGATTTGATTGAAGTATTACCAAGCAGCGAGCATAAAGAAAAAATAGCTGAATTACTCAGATCAGTATATCAGGAATCAAAATCTTGGATTAATTGCTTTCTTCAATTATTAAATCACTTTATGTCTGATTTTGGATTGTTGTTTGTTAGTGCTTCTGAACTTAGAAAGTCAGGAATATGGAAAAATTTGATAATTAAAGAGATTTCAAATCCTGGATATTCTAAGAAATTAGTCGAAAATGCCGATATCGAATTGACTAATTCTTCATATAATTCTCAAGCAAAAGCATCTGATATTAATTTATTCTATCATATTGATAATGAAAGACACTCAATATTTGTAGATAATGATAATTTTAGAATTTTGGATGAAACTTTTAGCAAAGAAAAACTACTAGAAATATCGAACAACTATCCTGATAGATTTTCAGCCAAAGTGCTTCTCAGACCTGTTTTTCAAGATTATGCTTTGCCAAATGTTGTTTACACCGGTGGTCCCGGCGAAATCGCTTATTTGGCTCAGACTCGCGAGCTTTATGACTTTTTTGAGATAGTAATGCCGGCACTTATGCCAAGAATTTCTGCAACTTTTATTGACAAAAAGACTTCTAAGTTTATAGACAAAAATAATTTAGATATATTAGGATTATTAAGACCATTTTCCGAAATCGAAAAAGTATTGATCGAAGAAAACAGAGATATGGAAATCGAAGCAGTCTTCGAAAATAGCAAAACTCAAATAAAAAATATTTATGAGCTTTTGAAGAAAACAGCAGAGCAGGCAGAAGCTTCTTTAAGCAGAACTTCAGATGGGAATTTGCATAAAACTCTCGAAATGATCGATAATCTTCATAAAAAAACAGATTCCGCAATGAAAAAAAAGAATAGCGACTTGTTTGATAAATATCGACAAGCAAATAGCTTGCTTTATCCAACCAACAAGTATCAAGAAAGATGCTATTCGATGATAAATTTTGTAAACCAACTTGGTATATCAGGATTTAAGAGCTTATTAAGCAAAATCAGCTATAATACATCTCATCAAATTATAGATTTGTCGTCAGATTTTATAGAATCAGAATCCTGAGGCAGCCATAGTTTGCCCGAATTAATGTCGCTCATTGCTCTGATATCGCCAATTTCTACAAGGGCTTTGAGAGCATCAAATACTTTTGTTTGTGTTAGTTCCAAATCAGGAATTTCATCATCATTAAAGTTAGATAAAACATATTCGACCATGGCGCCTGGCGGGAAATTTTTTCCAATTCCGCAACGAAGCCTAAGGAACTGATCGGTACCGGTTTCATCTATAATCGATGCAATACCATTGTGTCCGCCACCGGAACCACCACGTTTGAGATGAATTTTTGAAACAGGGAAATTATATTCATCGACAACTGCAACAACATTCGAATAATTTACTTTGAACCTTGCAGCAAAGTATTTGATAGCCTCGCCCGAGGCATTCATAAAGGTAGTAGGTTTGAGTAAAAGCACTTTTTGGTCTTTGATCTCCGCTATAGCATAGTAACCGTAAGTCTTATTAAGTTTCATACTTAAATTCAAGTGGCTAACTATATAATCGATGCAAAGCCAACCGATATTATGCCTTGTAAATGCATATTTGGCACCTGGATTGCCCAAACCGGCAAAAATCAAATCTGCTTTGTCTGAAGTTTCAGACTTTTTTTCGAACAAGTTTTTAAGATTTATCATAATTTCAATAATTCAAATTTTAAACGAACAAAAATATTAAATCGAGGATTAAATAGAAAATAAAATATATTATACAATTTTTTTCTTTTAGTTAAATTAGCTAATTTAAGTACTTTAAAAGTGACATTTTATAAAAAAATAAATTAATAGATGATGAAGGAAATTTCAACACCTGAGAAGCATACTAAGTACATTTTTATTACCGGCGGCGTATTATCATCGTTGGGTAAAGGTATTGCATCCGCATCACTAGGCTTATTGCTAAAGCAACGCGGATACTCTGTCACAATAATGAAGCTCGATCCATATATAAATGTCGATCCGGGCACAATGAATCCGTTTCAGCACGGCGAAGTCTATGTTACAGACGACGGAGCTGAGACCGACCTCGACTTAGGGCACTACGAACGATTTCTAGGTTATTCTCTTTCAAAAAAGAATAATCATACAACCGGTCAAGTGTATTACGAAGTTATCAGCAAAGAAAGAAAAGGGCATTACCTTGGCAAAACTGTCCAAGTAATTCCTCATATTACAAATGAAATCAAAAGAAGAATGACCACATTCGATGGGCAATTCGATTTTGTTATTATCGAAATTGGTGGTACAGTTGGCGATATCGAATCACTTCCATTTTTGGAATCTCAGCGCCAAATGTGGCTTGAGCGCGGTCCTCTTAATGTATTGAACATTCACCTTACTTATGTTCCTTATATTAAATCGGCTGGCGAATTAAAAACAAAGCCAACTCAGCACTCTGTTAAAGCTTTGATGGAATTTGGTATTCGTCCGGATATTTTGCTATGCCGCACCGAACACAAGCTATCAAAAGATATGCGTCAAAAAATTGGTTTGTTTTGCAATGTCGAAGAAAACAACGTTATTGAAGTTATCGACGTCGAATCGACTATTTATGAAGTGCCACTAATGCTTTCGAAACGTGAATTAGATCAAATTGTTTTGAAGCGCTTAGGTTTGGCACCTAATCCTCTTGATATAGATGGATGGACAAAATTTGTAAATAAAATCAAATCTCCTAAGTATGATGTTACTGTAGCTTTGGTTGGTAAATATACAAAATATCAAGATTCATACAAGAGTATTGTAGAAGCATTTATTCATGCCGGATCTATCAACAATTCAAAAGTAAGAATTGTAATGGTAAATTCTGAAGAACTAACAGAAGAAAATGCTGCAGAAACTCTAAAAGGAATTGACGGTATTTTGGTAGGTCCTGGTTTCGGCAATCGTGGTATAGAAGGCAAAGTAGCTGCAATCAAGCATGTTCGCGAAAATGGCATTCCATTCTTTGGTATTTGCTTGGGTATGCAGTGTGCAGTTATCGAATTTGCTCGCCACGTATGCAATATCGAAAAAGCTAATAGCCGTGAGTTTGACGATAATGATTTCTGCGTTATCGATTTGATGGAAGAACAAAAGAACGTCAAAGAAAAAGGCGGTACTATGCGTCTTGGAGCTTATCCTTGCGTTATCAGCAAGAATACTCAAGCTCACAAAGCATATTCTGAATTAGAAATTTCTGAGCGTCATCGCCACCGTTATGAGTTGAACAACAAATTCCGCCCTGTTCTCGAAGAGCATGGTATGGTGATGAGTGGTACTTCTCCTGATGGAAGCCTTGTTGAAATTATGGAATTACCTAATCATCCTTGGTTTGTGGGTGTTCAGTTCCATCCGGAATTGAAATCCAGAGCCGTAACTGGTCATCCATTATTTATAAGCTTTATTAAAGCTGTCGTTAAGCAAAAAAATAAAGACTTATAAATTGATTATATATAAATAAAAATCCGATGCTAAACAAACATCGGATTTTTTTATATTTACATATCATTTAAATTTTAATATAATCCAATATCCATTATTCTCATTAATATTATCAGACCAATAAATATCCCAATAATTAAATAATTAGCCTTTTTAGAAATTAGCGACAATCCATTTATCATCAACATAATCCCCATAAATCCTTGAACCAACGTTACTCTTATACCATACAATCCGGTATTTTCACTAAATTCTTCTTTAGACATTAGTACTTTGCTTCCTATCATGATTTGTCTGATTGTGATGTCATTCTTACTTGTACCTAAATTTGAATAATCGGATGATGCAATAAATATATCTACTTTAGCTCCAATTGGCAAATCGGCGATTAAATTATGATTGCCCTCGCTAATACTTCCCTTTACAATTACAAACCTATTTTTAAAGTCTTTATCATAAAGAATATAATCTATAGAGCCTCTTATTCCTTTTATGGTTTGAACTTCTTTGCGCAACTCAATTCGAATTTGATTTAATTTTGTTGATGACTCAGTACCTGCCATAAATTCAAATGTAAAATCCAGAAAAATGAACAGAAGCATTAGTATTCCAACTATTAAGAAATACCAATTAATTTTTGATTTGTAAAAAATAATATTTTTTTATTTAATTA
>CAZBNQ010000271.1:0-4855 GCA_964493035.1 uncultured Hyphomicrobiales bacterium
AAAGACAGAAATAACCAAGGCTTCCAATTCTCTATTGCAGTGGACTATTCAGCGCTTCCATTCCCTGATGCATATTTAAAAGCGAAAGAAAATTACACTCCAAGTGGAACGTACGAGATAGTTGAAATTAAAAAACCTATTAAAAAAATACATGAAGTTACAAGTTTTACCCCTTCTCATTTAATTACAATTCACACAGATTCAAGTCCCTATGGAAAGATTGAATTAATTCTGAAATATGTAATTCCAAACTGGATTGATGAAACAACAGCAGATAATGAATTAAGAATAGTTGGTGACTCAAGTCAAACTTTTGGGTTTAAGTACCTGACCAATGCTATTACTGAAGCTTATCAGTATAAAACAAAAGAACAAAACATCTCAAAATATGAAATAGAAATCTTAAAATAATCAAATTATGGACTTATTAGCAGCAATTTATGAAACTTTGTTTGGTTTGTGGAACCAATCTTACGATTTGATTTTCACTACCTTATATAATGAAGGCGGATATTTAAAATTCGTACTTTCATTTGTAATAATTCCACTAGCATGTTGGCTTTTGTTTTACTATGTATGGAAGTATCCTTATGGCAAATGGTGGCATTGGTTGACTTGGTTAATTATAATTACTGTAGTTGTTTTTGGCACAACTTGGGGTTTAGCAAATTCAGAAATTCTTGCCTCTTCAAATCAGAATTTAATTGATGCAATCGCAGATCCAGAGTCAGGTTATGAAGCTTATGCCGCCAGTTTGCCATTAAAATACGCTACGATAAATAGTGTAATCTCAGTTGTAATTAGCATCCTTTTATACACACCAATATTGAAACGATTTAGTAAGATTCAAATTCATTTACCTTTTTAATAATTAAGTACTATGGCAAAAAAATTATATGTGTTCGGTATAGGTGGTACTGGTTCAAGAGTATTGAAAGCAATGGCGATGCTATTTGCATCTGGAGCAAAACTTGAAAATGGATTTGATATTGTCATTCCAATTATTATTGACCCTGATACAAGTAATGGCGATTTAAATCGCACCAAAGATATATTACGTTTGTATCAAGAAATTAGAAATCAGGTTGAGCAGCCAGATGATTTTTTTTCGCAAGAAATTAAAACAATCAACGAGTTAGCTAATAATTCGCCAATCGTAAACCCTGATTACTTTCAATTCAAACTAAGAGATACAGATCAAAATACATTTAATCAATATATTGGTTTTGATAGTTTGAGTGAAGATTTCCGAAACTCTATTGATGATAAGAACTTTGTAAGGTTGCTATATTCAGATAAGAATTTGAAATCAAATTTAGATGTAGGCTTTAAAGGCAATCCGAATATGGGATCTATCGTTTTAAACCAGTTTACAAATTCTGATGATTTTATTAATTTTGGACAAACTTTTAATGATGGAGATGCAATTTTTATTATTAATTCAATTTTCGGTGGCACAGGAGCAGCTGGATTTCCATTGTTATTAAAAAATCTTAGGGGCAATACCAATCTACCTCGTCATGCAAAAATCAGTGTTTCACCAATTGGGGGGATAACATTTTTGCCTTATTTCTCATTAAGTAAACAAGATGAAATCAACGCTGAATCATTTGAAGAAAAGGCTAAGATTGCAATTGATTATTATAACAGAACTATCATTTCTCAAAACAAAATAAATACTTTGTATTTTGTCGGAAATCGTGGTAATACAAATCATGAAGAATATGCTGTTGGTGGGCAAGATCAAAAAAATAAAGCTCATTTTCTGGAATTAGCTGGTGCATTGTCTATTTTTGATTTTTGTAAAAATATTGATATAATAACGCCAACTACTCAGATAAAAGAATTCGGTATTGAAAAAGTCACTGAAAATGTCTCGTTTGATGACTTGAATATTGAAAATGCCAAACAACTTTCTACTCCATTAACTAAATTCAAACTTTATACTGAATACTTGAATAAAGGACTTTCGAAGGCTCTTATTAGCTCAAGATGGACAAAAAGTAATATCAAATTGATAAAAAAAAGCAAACAATCTCTTTTAGATAAAAACTATTTTAATAGCGCTGAATACAAAACTCAGATTCAGGCATATAATAACTATTTTGATGAATGGCTCAAGGAAATGAAAGAAAACAAACCTGCATTTTCTCCTTTTGAAGAAATAAATTCAGACAATGCACTGGAAATAGTCAAAAACAAAATTCCTAACGGTGATAAGAGTTTCAAATCTCTTGATCTCGAAAACTGTTTACTCTCTGATAATGTATCTATTCGCTCAACTGAAAAGAAACATACTACTCTAATTAAAATGTTTGGTAAATCAACCGAGAAAGTGTTATTAAAACGCAATCTATTAATTCGTTAAATTATGGCAAAAGTATATAGACTTCACGAAGGACAAGATGGCACAGGCTGGTTTTCCAGTAGCCCTATCACAAATGATCAACTAAAAACTATCGTAACTGCTGGTACAGATGTAGCTACTTCAATACCAAGCCCATTTGCAAGAATTGACTTGGTTAAATCTGCATTTCGCTGGGTTGCTGAAAATGGAATTGAAGGGAGAACAGCACAACATAAGTTAGTTTCCGATGCTTTGGATGTAGCTCAGTTATTTTTTTTATATCCAAAACATAGGAATAAAATTAGAATTGTTTCATGGTCTCCAACAGAGCGATTTATTCAATTATCTCAAGATTCTAATACGAAACACTCAACTTTTGCAAATACATTAGATATATTTTGGAGACAAGATGGTGAGGTATATAATTTCGATCAAGTAAATAGATTATACTTAGTTTTAAATAGTGCTACAAATCAAGTTATTGGAGGAACATCAACAGCAACTTTATTCTTCGCAGCTCCAGATGTAAAAATCGCAACTGAAGATTTAGATATAACTTGTGGACACGATATTTTATTTGATGATATCTACTACTCCTTAGCAAATAGAGATAAATCGTTTGTTGAATATATTTTTACTTTATCAAAACAAAGAAATTTTGCTAATAATTTTCCTGAACTTTATTCATATTTGCAAGTAGTTAAAAGCAACATCGAAAACCCACTAAAATCTATTATTTCAAACCTAACAGCAGATAATATTGAAAATTTTTCTCCTTGTCCGGTACTTGATAATAATATGGATCCATGTGAAGTTCTTGGTATCCGTTTAGGTGTTCAAGCAAATGACGCAAATATAATAGAAAAAGAAAGTGATTTTGTTATTGTTCCTGCACTAACTATTTCAGGCTTAAAACCGCTAGTTTTACCGAATGACAAATTTACGCATCGGTGGACTTATACTACTAATGGAGTTTTATGGAACTCAAATAATCAGATTCCTACTAAAAATGAATTTAGTAACAGCAACTCTGTTCTACCTGTTCAGGGAGACCATTATCCTTGGTTATCCATTGGTAATTTCTTAGAAGAAACGATTATTGAACTCCCATATTCAATTGACAGTACGAAATTTAAGACTTGTGGTGCTAAAAAACATTTATTGCCATTAACTCCTACTTTTTTTAAATTTTTTAAAGCTGAAAATGTATCAAACTATATTAAGATTGATGAATTATCAGGTGGTGGCTTAGAAGTTAAACTTGAGATTCCAGTAAAGAAAGGAAAAGTTACTTTTAAGAAAACATACCATAAATCATCTATTGTAAAAATAGAAGTGCATTTAGCAATTTTGCCGTTTTTGAAAATTCCAAATGTTGAAATAGATTATACTTTTGGACTACAAGATTTCAGGTATGATAGAAGTCAGGATATTCATTTAGAATCTTATGAAACAGGTAGTTTTTCAGATATTAGAAATTCTGTTTTACGTAGAGTAAGTGATAAGGATCAAAGTATATATTATAAATCTAAAAAGTTCGATGCTATTAGATTTATAAGTAATGATCTTTCAGGATTTATCGTCCCGAATATGCCAGAGAGCATTGCGAATCAACAAGTTTCATTTGCAATAGACTTTGGTACAACTAATACTCATATAGAATATAAACATGGTACAAATGCAGAAAAAGCATTAGATGTTACTGCAGATTTACCGATATGGCAATCTCTTATTGAGCGCAATAGAGAAGTCAATAAAGATCCATTACAAATTAGAAATGACGATATTTTTGAACGAGAAATATTTCCTTATCAATTCAATAGGAATACAAATTATAAATTCCCATTCAGAACGGCATTAACTTATAATCAGAATATAAATTTCAATGAACCTATTGAAGTATTCACTCATACGAATAATTTCTTCTTATTTGAAAAAATATTTTATTCTAATTATCTACAATTGCATACTAAGTTAAAATGGAGTAATTACACAAGGCCTGAAGACAAAATTCTAGTAGAAAAATATATTGAATGTTTATTACATATAATTTTCTATAAGACACTTCTACTTAATGGTAATCCGCAAAACACAAAACTAACTTGGTTCTATCCTGTTAGTATGGATTCGTATGAATATGGGATATTTAAAGAAGTTTGGGAAAAAGCTTATAAAAAGATTTTCAAAATAGACAATACTAATAACATTAATGCAATACCCGAAAGTATCGCCCCATACCTTCACTATCGAACAAACTATCCAGGATTAAGCCTTTCAATTGATATTGGTGGTGGTTCTTCTGATATTGCTGTTTTCAAAAATGCGAATGATTTACCCGAATTTATTTCTTCTTTTAAGTTTGCTGGCAATGCAATTTTTGGGGATGGATTTCCCAATGGTGCTTTCAGCAATTCTTCTGATAATAATGGATTTGTGAAGTCTTATCGTCAACTTATTGAAAATGCAATAAAGATTTTTGAATGCGGAAAACTTTTATCTGCTGTAAAT